>JBOHVR010000230.1:0-7052 GCA_050735755.1 Binatia bacterium | reverse complement strand
GGGGTCAGTAGAACCGGTGAGTGGTTTGGTGCGCCTTAAAGAGCATGCTGAACGAAACCATCCTCTTTACGCTACGTAGCTGGGCCGCAATTCAAAGCGGAAAAACAAAGATTACCACGCAGTGTGTCAATTGTTCCCAAAGGGAGAAGGAAACGAGACGAAGGAATGAAGAAACTTTGCGGGTTCATCGTCTGGCTCGTCCTCATTTTCCATATCGCGGGCAAGCATTCTCTCGCCGCCAGCGCGTCTTCGATGAAAGCCAATGGAGAGGCTGAGGCCAAAGGATTTATCTTCGAGACGAGCCATGAGGCCATTGTTGGTAAGGCCAAAAAAGAGGGTAGACTCCGCGCGCTCATCTCGCTCGACGCCAAGACGATTGGATCGTTGGTAAAGCTCTTCCGGGAGAAGTATCCGTTTCTCGAGATGGATGTCCAGGAAATTGCCGGCCGCGAAGCCGGGCAGCGCCTTCTTCTTGAGCTCCGTACGGGTCGGGCTAATTGGGACGTCGCCCGCCTCGCCATCGAAACGTATACCGCGCATCTTAAGCACAGCAAAAAGGTCGATCTCTTGGGAATGGCGGAGCAGGGCGTTCTGCAGATCCCCGCGAAGATGATCGATCCGAAGAACCGGAATGTCGTAGCCACCACCAGCCACATCGGAACTTCCGCTTTCAATCGCTGCATTATGGATCCTTCCCAAGCTCCCGATAGCTGGGAGGACTTCCTAAAACCCGAGTTCAAGGGGAGAAAATTCGCCGTAGACATTCGGCCCCTCAATTACATCCCGATGGTTGCGGGGGCTGGAGAGGAACAAGCTGTTAAGTATGCGAAGGGGCTCGCCGCTCAGCAACCCATCTGGGTAAGAGGGCACTCCCGCTCTCTTGTTGCCATGGCCGCGGGAGAGATCGCGCTACACTCCATGACCAACTACAACAGCGCGATGGAGGCGATGGGCAAAGATCCGCGAGGATGTCTCCAGGTGAGGCTGATCGAGCCGATCCCCGTAAGGCTCAGCGGGCCCCAGATGGTCGTGGAAAATGCTACGAACCCGTATGCGGCCATCCTATGGCTGGAATTCATCGCCAGTCCCGCAGCCCAGGATATCATCGACCAAGACGAGCCTCTCAAGTCCTCCATCTATTCCCCGGATTCAGCCGTCGAGAAGGTCGTGAGAGGCAAAAAGACTTGGGTGCAAGAATGGGATGATTTTGAGAAGAGTGATCGGTGGGTTCAAATGATCGTCGAAGCCTTCGGCTTCCCGAAGGCGGAAAAGACAAAAAGAAAGTAGGGACGGCCGTAGGTACGGGAAAGGCTCCCCAATAGAAAAGAATGGAGGTGAACGATGAAAGTTAAGGTTCTTAGCACACCCGTAATCTTCTTTTTACTAGGCTCGTGGGTTTTTGCCACGCCCGGAGCTGCCCAGAGCGGTGCCACGCCGTTGAAGGCAAAAGCGGAGGCGGAGACGAAAGGCTACATCTTTGAAACCAGCCACGATGAGATCGTGGCAAAAGCAAAGAAGGAAGGAAAGCTGGTGGTGTTCAGCTCCCAAGATGAGGCTACAATCCGGGCTACGGCAGACGCTTTCCGGAAAAAATACCCGTTCATCGACGTAACGGCGAGTGAGATCGGCGGTACGGATACTTACAGGCGGATGATCCAAGAGTTGGCGATCGGGAAGACCACGGAGTGGGATGTCAATTATGTGGCTTTTGACTATTACGCCGAGTATCTTCCGCACCAGAAAAAGTTCGACATGCTCGGCATGGCAAAGCATGGCGTGCTGCAGATACCGCGCGAAATGGTCGACCCGGTCAACCGCCACATCCTCGCTCTGCAGACAAACATGCAAGTGCTCGCTTACAACAAAAAATTGGTTCCAGAAAATAAGGCCCCCGCAACCTACGAGGACCTCCTGAAGCCCGAATTGAAGGGGAGAAAATTTGCGACAGATGTTCGGCCGAAAGCCTTTGCTGCACTCGTGCCGGCCTGGGGATTGGAGAAAGTGCTTGTTTATGCCAAGCAGTTGGCGGCCCAAGATCCCATCTGGGTTCAGGGGGACTCCCGGTCCATGCCTTACTTGACGGGCGGAGAGATTCCCATGAACCTGGGCTTAAATTACAAAAGCTATCTGAGATTTAAGGAAAAGGACATTCAAGATGTCCTGGGGGTAAAAATTCTGGAGCCCATTCCGGTGCGGCTGACGGAGGCGGAGGGTGTCTCGGCCACGGCACAGAACCCTTACGCGGGCCTTTTGTGGTTGGAGTTCCAGGCAGGCCCGGAAGCTCAAGCAATTTTGGATAAAACGGACCTAGCGGCGTCGCATTTAAGTCCGGGCACGTTTCATGAAAAGGCCACGCGGGGCAAAAAGATTTCCCTCATGGGCTGGGAACATTACCCTCAAATGGCAAGGTATCAGGAGGCGATCGTGAAGGCCTTCGGCTTTCCCAGGGCGGACAAGCTAAAGTAGTATTGGAAGAGGCTGATTACCCCGAAGATAGCTGTTCGGCTAGCCATTTCATTAAATCCAATTAAATGATCGGGGTCTACCGATGGTAGACCCCGATACCTGACCACACCGCCCCCAGAGCGATATGAGCCAGGGCCCGAGCACGCTCCTCTCTGTCCGCAAGATCTCGCATCTCCTGATTCGCTAATTGTCAACTCGTAAGACTCTTACCTAATGACTTCCAGTCCAAATCCCCGTTACGATTCGCATATTGGTCCGTTGAAATCGATTCGCTCAACGGATACCATCGACCGATATTTTCGCGAGCCGCGCTCAAGGCCGCGATGGAAGGCCATAAGATCGGTTGAAGTTGAAAACGGGAGCGAACAAGAATCCTCTGGAGCGCAAAGCCATCTTCGGCATTATTTGCGTTTCCCACGTTGTCAATCACTTCCAGGGCTCCATGGTAGCCGTTCTCTTCCCCCTCATGATGAAAGATCTCGGATTTGGCTATTTAGAGCTTGGCTTCATCACTACCATCAGGGGCCTGGCGGGCAATTTTTTACAGGCGATATACGGCTTCCTGGTTCCCTACATCAAGAGAGCGGTTATTCTGGGAACCGGAAACGTCATCATGGGATTCGCCGTTCTTGCGACCGGTTTTGCGTCGAGCTACCTGTTTGTTCTGTGGACCCGGGTCTTGTCAGGCATCGGAGCGAGCGCGCAGCATCCCGTCGGTTCCACCATGCTCGCAACCCATTTCCCGGAAGCTCGCGCCCGCGCCCTCGCTCTGCACAACACTGCGGGAACGGTGGGCTCGGTTCTCGCCCCCCTCATCGCAGGTTTCCTGCTCATGTACGTGGACTGGAGAAGTATTTTCTGGATTGTGGGAGGGATCAGCTTCTTGGCTGGCGTTCCCTACTTCGTTTTTCGCGAATCTGTCCAGCCTGCCGCGCCGAGTGAAGCACCCCGCAGAGGCAAAAGAAGCAAAGTCCCGCAGGCGTGGGAGTCCTATAAGACCTGCCTGAAGAACCGCAACTTTCTTATCGTTTCCCTCGTGCTCATGGTTGGGGCGGCGGGCCGCGGCGGCGGAGTGAATACGACGTATCTCGTACCCCACTTCGTGAACGACTTGAATATGGACATTACCCATGCCTCTGTGTTCTTTACAATACTCCAGGTCACAGGACTGGTCTCGCCAGTGCTTTGGGGATGGGCATCCGATCGGGTAAGCCGAGTCGGTACGATTCAGTTGTCGCTCTTGCTCTCTTGCGTCTCTACCGTCTGGCTGGGATGGCAGGATGCCGTCTCGGGTGGCTTTCTGGCAAGCATAGTTTTTTACGGCCTCGCCGTCCACTCTCGCCAGACACTGACGATGGCGCTGCTCACGGATGTAGTGGACGAGCGCTTCATCGATGCGGCGTTCAGCCTTTATTACACGATCGGATTCATTTCCGCGCCGTTCTGGACTCTGCTTACAGGGTGGATGATGCAGCGGTTCGGCTTCCCATTCGCCTTTTCCGTGATCGGCACGTCCTACCTGGTCGGAATGATCCTGCTTCTATTCTTCCGCAATCTGCCGCCAAAGAAGATCGAATCGCATCGCGCTTGAGCTCCCGGCGGTTGGCTGGTTTTTCCAGCTTTGCTCAGCTTCACCCTAAAAAAATGTAGGCTCTCCTAAAGTGAAGAAGGATTAAGCAGCCGCGAGAATTTCAGGCGCTCTAGTGATCTCCCAATAATCAGTTTCCCATTCAGCGATTGATTGCGCTCATAGAGGCAATAGCAAGAATAAAAAACAAGAAACCTACCAGTAGAGGGCTTGAGAGGGCACCTTCCTCCACCCAAGCGAGGAACAGCGGAATTAACCCGAAAAAGAAACCAATTCCCCATTGAATAATTGACAACCCCGATAGCCATTTTCGGAGGACAGCCATTCCGCGGTTATAAAAAGCCATGACTCACGTCCCTCCAGTTTTCGGTGTTACACAGAGAGGCTCTTGGCGGACCCCATTTCATTTACAGAGCTTGGTCTCTCTCGTGTGACGCTCCTTTAACAGAAGTAACCAGCACCTTATCGATTCGCTTCCCGTCCATGTCGACCACTTCAAACCGCAGGCTGTTCCACTCAAACTGGTCCGAGGCGGCGGGGACACGCCCCATTTGTGTGAATATAAAGCCACCCAAGGTTTGATAAGCATCTCGCTTTTCTCCAGGAAGAGTCTCTAGATGAAAAATCTCCTTAAATTCCTCTATGGATAGCATCCCATCCAAAAGCCAAGATCCATCCTGCCTCTGTACGGCTTTAGGCTGCGCAGAATTTTCGCCCGGCATGTCTCCGGCAATCGCTTCTAAAATGTCGTGATGAGTGAGCAGGCCCTCGATTCCGCCGTATTCATCGACGACGAGGGCGATATGAGTTCCAGACTGTTTGAAAATTTCCAAAACCTGTAACGCCGGCGTACTCCTTGGCACGAATGTGGGCTGCTTCAGTACTTCGTTCAGGTTGATTGGTTTTCCGGTGAGAGCGTTGGCCAATAGGTCCTTGGCTTGAGCCACCCCGACGACCTTATCAAGATCGCCGTCGCTTACCGGAAAACGGGAATAGCCGCTTCCGATTAACTTCCTGGACGTCTGTTCAGGCGGCTCTTTGATGTTCAACCAAACTACCTGTGTTCGTGGCGTCATCAACGCCCGCGCCGTCTTGTCCCCAAGGCGAAATACCGCTTCAACCATGTCTTGCTCCGATTCCTCAAAAACCCCCGCCTGTGTGCCTTGCTGGACGAGCGTTTTGATTTCCTCCTCTGTGACCGGAGGCTCTTGGGCCTGCGGTTTGCCCAAAAGATGAAACAAAGCATCGGTGGACATAGTCAAAAGTCGAACCAGAGGAGACGCGATTTTCGATAATCCACGCAGTGGAATGGCGACGAAGGTTGCTATCGCCTCGGGATGTCCTAACGCCAAGCGCTTGGGCACCAGTTCGCCGATGACAAGGGAAAAGTAGGTGATTGCTACAACGACCGTACCGAGAGCCACCGCCTCGCTGTCGGGTCCAATCGCATGAATCGTGCTTAGATATGTGGCCAGCCGATCGGCAATCGTTCTGCCGGCAAATGCCCCCGCTAAGATGCTCACCGCGGTGATTCCGATCTGTACCGCGGAAAGAAAGCGGCTGGGCATGTGGGCCAGCTCCAATGCTACTCTTGCTTTGCCGTTCCCGTTATTGGCCCAATCCAGAAGGCGTGACTTACGCGCGGTGACCATGGCCATCTCAGACATGGCAAACACCGCGTTGACCAGGATGAGAAAGAAAATGAGTAAGATCTCGAGTCCTATGTTCGACATTTATTTTAGCCCTCTTACGGCATCACTGAGTGTGGTCCGAGAATGTTGTAGTAAACGAAAGCGCCGATCGTGTAGGTCAACGTAGAACCCACGGTCAGCCGTATGACCACCTTTAGCCACGTAGGAAGATCGTCCATAACTCTGTTCCTTTCCATGCTGATGACCAGACAGAACTTTACGCGCCCTCTTTGTTTCCGGGGGAGTGGGGGCGCGTAGCGAATGATCAGCGAAGAAAGGAAGAGGCTAGATCAAAAAAATATGGTGGAGTTTGTGAACTTTGGCGGCGTATTTTGGAGTTTCGCGGAGAAGGAGCTGCAACTCACCAAAAGAGAGTAGTTCGAAGAGCGGATTATACGGGCGCTCTATAGGGTTGGCCCATTCAAGGATATTATTAGCTGCTTGATCCGCACGGGCCGTATTCGGCAGGGAATTGTTTATCGGGCCAGCACTGTCAATTTCCGACGAAACCAGGACTTGAAGGTCTTCCAGTACGTCGAACGCCGAAAGGGTCGCCCAGGAAAATATAAGCAGGACTGCCAGAAGCTTTCGGGCCATTGGCCGAAGACTATTTCATTCAAACTCAAACCTTGTCAAGAGGCGCTGTGGACGCCAGCGAAGCGCTCCGGGCGGCAAGCAACGCCTGGCGTCTTCTTCCCTCCCAAAGGTGGCCAAAAACGCCAGGACGCCCATCCACTGGGCTTAAGCGGGACGCACGGGGCCCGGACCACGCTATGTTTCGGTAATTTCAGCATTTTCCTCCCAGAAGATAGTGTTTTTCAGCCTTAGGGCGGCACTTTCGCTGCCTAAATCGCCCCCGTAAGCTTCACTCTGTTCCCGCAGTGCATACGTCTCGTCTCGTTGCACCGCTTCGCGTTGCGTGGATTTCGATATACGTGGAAGTTCACGTCTTGAACGGAGCGCAGCGGTGGAACATTCCGGTCATGGTGAGCTTGTCGAACCACTGGAATGGGCCGCGGTTGTTGATGTCGATTGGCCCCGACATCGCTTGTCCCTTAAAGCAATGGTTTTAACACGAAACAGCTTCGGGTAAGCCTCTAAACGATGCTTATTTTGCAAACCCATATTGGGGATCAAGATCTCACGCCGGTCCGACCCCGTGCCTTTCGCGCGAAATGCTGCGAGCCAAGCAGACTACATAAATGAGATTTGGCGTAAGGATGTTTCGCATATACGAGAGCCATATAATCAACCCGAAACCCTAAATGCACTAATTCGGGTACGTGAATTTATGCAGTTGCTCGCAG
>JBOHVR010000229.1:0-6467 GCA_050735755.1 Binatia bacterium | reverse complement strand
TTTGGTGCCGCGAGAAGGAACCCTCACCCGGGACGCGGAAAAACGCCTTCATGCTCTGCAGGAGCTCGACGAGTTGGGCGGGGGATTTAAATTGGCGCTCCACGATCTTGAGATTCGCGGTGCCGGGAACCTTTTGGGCAAGGAACAGTCCGGGCACATCACGGCCGTCGGTTTCGAGCTGTACACGCGCATGATGGAAGAAGCCATCATGAAGCTCAAGGGCGAAGCGATCAAACCGACCATCGAGCCGGAAATCAAAATCGGCATGCCGGCTTACTTCCCTCAGAGCTACATTCCCGACACCAATCAAAGGCTTTTCTTTTACAAGCGCCTCGCCAATCTGCGCGACCGGGAAGAACTGATGGAGATCCAGGAAGAGATTCGCGACCGTTATGGTCTTTTGCCGCAACTGGTCAAGAATCTCTTCCGGATCATGGAGCTGCGGCACGTTTTGAAGGAATCGCTCGTCGAGCACATCAGTTTCCGCGACGGCGCGATTTCTCTTCTGTTCAACCCAAGGTCACCCGTCAAGGCCGACCGCTTGGTCCAGCTCCTGGACAAAGACCACGGGCGCTATCGGCTCGCCCCCGACTTAAGGCTTTCATTTTCTCCGCACAGGCCCGGCTGGGGGGGAATGATCTCTGAGGTCATCGTTTTGTTGCAAGACCTGCGCTAGTGTGTTAGCTATCAATGGACTTTCCTAAAACCACCCGTAACATAATGCGCAAGCAAACGCGAATTCTATGGCTTGCCCTGGGGCTGCTGGCGTTCACTCCCTCCCGTTTGTTCGCCGCCGTTGTCGAGCAGGTCGTGGTAGCGATCGACGGCGAGCCTTACACACTCAGTAACCTTAAAGCTTATGCCGAAACCAAAATGCGGCGGCCTTTCCCCAAGGGAGATCTGAATCGGATCGAGAAGGAAGACAAGGAAGTTCTGGAGCAGTTTATTACAGAAAAGCTCGTCAGCGCGGAAGTCAAGCGCTTGGGGATCACGATGTCCGCCGAGGATGTCGACCAATACATCGATGAGATCAAGAAACGCAACCAGTTGAGCGACGAGGATTTGATCGAGGCTTTACGGCGCGAGGGATTGAGCAAGGAGCAATACCGCGAATCAGTTCGCAATGAACTGGAAAAAAGCCAGATTATTCAACGTCAGGTGCGCGAGAAGGTCAACGTTACGTCTGAAGACGTAGAGCGCTACTACCGGCAAAATCCCAAGAAATTCGTCACGCGCGAGAGATTTCATCTGCGACACATTCTTTTGGCCGTTCCCAGCGGCAGCGCGCCGGAACAAGAAAAGGAAGTGCTGGGCAAGATCCAGCAAATCAGAGGCCAGGTCGGGACGGGCGCGGACTTTGCCAAGCTCGCCAAGAGTTTTTCGGAAGGATCTGGCGCCAACGAGGGCGGCGATTTGGGTTGGATCGACCGCGGCACCATGCTCCCCGCGATTGAAGAAGCGGCTGCCCGGTTGTCCGTCGGGGAAGTGAGCCCGCCCGTGCGCACCAGTTTGGGCTATCATCTGATCAAACTCGAGGGGAAACAGGGAGGAGTGGCGCCTCCGCTGGAAGAGGTCGCGGGAAAAATTAAAGAAGAACTCTATGCCAAAATTATGGAGGAGCGGTTCCAGAAATGGCTCAAAACGGACCTGCGCAAGCGCTACCGTGTAGACGTAAAATTGGCGGGGGTTGTGTTTCGGCCTGAAGAGAATAAGGAAGCCACCCTTAATACGCTTATGGCTTCTTCGTCCCGTAAAGGCAAGCCAGAGAAGGGCTTTCTCAGCTACCTCAACCCGCTTACCTACCTCGTCAGCGAGATCCCGATGGAAAACGAGAGCGGGGAACAAACCGATACGAACATCATGAGCATTTTTGGCGTTCCCTTGTTTAGAAAGGAGGATGGCGGCGCGATACCGCCGGATCCTTTCGCGGCGCCGGAGCAAAAGAGCGATACGAACGAATCGAAAGGCTTTTTCTCTCCCCTAAATCCCTTCTCGTCTTCTCCATAGCTGGGCGCGAATTCGTTGGCGCGTGCCGGCCACCAACTTTATCAAGTCAATGCAAGCGATGGCCAAACCGAGAGTGGCTATCACCATGGGCGACCCTTCGGGTGTCGGGCCTGAAGTTGTCATCAAAGCCTTAGCGGCAGCGCGCGTTCTCAAGTCTTGCCACCCGATCGTGGTGGGAGACTGGAACGTCCTGCAGCGCGCATTACCCCCCGGAAAACCGAAGCCTTATCGGTTCGTGCCATGGCAGCCCGGCGAGCCGCTGCCGCAAACAACAAGTCAGGTTCCGGTGTACTCTCTGTCTCAACTTTCTCAAAGCCATACCGCTCCCGGCCATCCTTCGGTTGCTTGTGGCAAGGCAACCTACTGCTATATTAGAAGCGCGACAGAACTGATCTTGTCCGGATCCGCTGACGCCATGGCAACCGCTCCCATCAGCAAGAGGGTTCTCCATTTAGCAGGCTACCGCTACCCCGGTCATACAGAGCTACTGGCACAGCTTACCCAGACCGCACAGTGCCGGATGATGCTGATAGGAGGTCGGCTAAAAATAACATTGGTTACCGTCCACGTCCCGTATCGTAGAGTTCCCCGCGAGCTGACCCGGCCGGGTATCCTGGTGACCTTGGGACTCACTCATCGCGCGCTGCAGGATTACTTCGGCTGCAATCGCCCGCGCATCGCTGTCGCAGCGCTAAACCCTCACGCCGGCGAAGAGGGGATTTTCGGACCCGAAGAAAAGGAAACAATCGCTCCCGCTGTCCGTGACGCGCGCCGACGGGGCATTCAGGCCGATGGGCCCTACCCGGCTGACAGCATTTTCTTTCAGGCCGCCCGTGGCGACTTCGACGCCGTCATTTGCATGTACCACGATCAAGGGTTGATACCACTCAAGCTGCTGAGTTTTTTTGGCGGCGTCACACTCACCTTAGGATTGCCGTTTGTGCGCACCTCCGTCGATCATGGCACGGCCTATGACATTGCCGGCAAGAATATGGCCGATGCGTCCAGCATGCGCGAGGCGATCCTCCTGGCGGGAAAATTGTGTCGCCCGGCGCAACATTAAAAAAGAAGGACCCATGAACCCGTCTATATTTCGCGAGTATGACATCCGCGGGCTGGCTGAGAAGGATTTCGACGCGCCTTTTGCGCATCTTCTGGGAAAGATACTCGGGACTCTCATTCGTGCTCGGGGCGGCACCCGAGTGGCCGTAGGAAGGGACTGCCGAGCTATGTCAGATCCTTACGCGGAATCGGTCATCGCCGGACTTCTCTCCACGGGCCTTAAGGTCTACGACATCGGGGTTTGTCCCACGCCCCTCCTCTACTTCTCGCTTTTTCATTTGGACCTGGATGGCGGCGTACAGGTTACAGCGAGTCACAATCCCGCCGAATACAACGGGTTCAAAGTTTGTCTCGGCAAAGATACCCTCTATGGGGACCAGATTCAGGATCTCCGGATGCGCATGGAGCGCGGTGATGTCAAGGAGGAAAAGAGCGGCCAGCGGGAATCCTACGAGATTATACCGCAGTATCACCAATACGTGCTCCGGAACGTCCCGTGCTTGGCGCGGCCGTTACGCGTCGTCATCGACGCCGGCAGCGGCGTCGCGGGACCGGTTGCGCCGCCGATTTTTCGTGAGTTAGGGTGCGCGGTTTGGGAGCTCGCCTGCGTTCCCGACGGCCGGTTCCCCATCCATCATCCCGATCCCACGGTACCAAAAAACCTAGAAGATCTTATTCACAAGGTAAAGCAGGAAGACGCGGATTTGGGGATCGCCTATGATGGCGACGCCGATCGAATTGGCGTCGTCGACGAAAAAGGTAACATTCTTTGGGGTGATGAGCTCCTGATTATGTTCTCCCGCGACCTGCTGAAGAATCATCCACAAGCCGTCATTATTTCGGAAGTCAAATGTTCGCAAAGACTTTATGACGAAATTGCTAAGCACGGCGGCAAGCCGATCATGTGGAAAGCGGGCCACTCTCTGCTCAAGGCCAAAATGAAAGAAACCAAGGCTCTGCTCGGCGGCGAGATGAGCGGGCATATGTTTTTTGCCGATCGCTACTTCGGCTATGATGATGCCATTTATGCGTCCGTTCGGCTGGTCGAGCTGCTCGCGCGCGGCTCTAAGCCTTTATCGAGCTTGCTTGCGGACGTGCCTGAGACGGTATCGACGCCGGAAATTCGGGTGGACTGTCCGGATGATAAGAAGTTTCTGATCGCGGAGAAGGCCACCGAGTTCTTCCGCAAGCTTCATCCGGTTGTTGACGTGGACGGAGTGCGCGTTCAGTTTGCCGAGGGCTGGGGCCTCATTCGCGCGTCGAACACCCAACCCGCTCTGGTTCTGCGCTTCGAGGCCAAAACCGCGGCAAAGCTCGTTGAGTACCGTAAAATTATCGAAGACAAGCTCCGCGAGCTGGAAAGTATCTAGGATTCCACGTGCCCGCCAGCATTGTGCTCAAGGGAGCGCGGGTGCACAACCTCAAAAACATCGACGTTGAAATCCCGCGCGACCGTCTCGTCGTTATTACCGGTGTCTCCGGGTCGGGCAAGTCTTCGCTCGCGTTCGACACCTTGTACGCCGAGGGCCAGCGACGCTATGTCGAATCGCTCTCGGCCTACGCGCGGCAGTTTCTCGAACTCATGGAAAGGCCGGACGTCGACTCCATTGAGGGACTGTCCCCAGCCATCTCGATTGAACAAAAGAGCGCCTCCCGTAACCCTCGCTCTACAGTGGGCACCGTCACGGAGATCTACGACTATCTGCGCTTGCTCTATGCACGCATCGGGAAACCATTCTGCTACCAGTGCGGCCAGCAGATAAGCGCTCAGACGATTCAACAAATCGTCGACCAGATCCTCGTTCTCCCCGCCAACACGCGCATCCATGTCCTTGCGCCGGTCGCAGTGGGACGCAAGGGAGAATACCGCCGGCAACTCCACGAGCTGGCTGAGGCCGGTTTTTCTCGGGTGAAGATCGATGGCCGGATGCAAAGTTTGGCAGACGACATACCGCTCAGAAAAACGCTCCAGCACGATATCGATCTCGTAGTGGACCGGCTGGTGATCAATGCGAACATCAAAAAGCGCTTAGCGGACTCCCTCGAAGTCGCGTCGCGCTATGGCGGCGAGGTGATCAAAATCGAGGTCTTTTCTGGCAAAGAGATGGAAAACTGCCAGGAGATTCTCTTCAGCCAGAAGCTTGCCTGCGTGCGCTGCGGCATCTCTTATCCGGAGTTTACGCCGCGGATGTTCTCCTTCAACAGTCCTTACGGAGCCTGTTCTCGCTGTGGCGGGCTCGGGATCAAGCTCGACCTCGACTTCGTCTACGATGATCCCAACTGTTTCGCAAACGCGGCGCCGTGCAGCGCGTGCGGCGGGACGCGCCTCAAGAAGGAGAGCCTGCAAGTCAAAATCTCCGGCAAGAACATCGCCGAGGTCACGGCGCTCTCGCTGAAAAACGCGCAAAATTTCTTCCGCTCTCTCGAGCTGAGCGCGCAGGAGGAGGTTATTGCCCGCAGAGTCCTCAAAGAGATCGTCGATCGTTTGGAGTTTCTTGTAGCCGTGGGCCTGGACTATCTCACGCTGGATCGCTCATCCGCAACCCTCTCGGGAGGAGAAGGGCAACGGATTCGCCTTGCCACGCAGATCGGTTCAGGTTTGGCCGGGGTCCTCTACATCCTCGACGAACCGAGCATTGGACTGCATCCCCGGGATCACGCTCGCTTGTTGGTTATCCTCAAACGGCTGCGCGACCTGGGCAACACGGTTCTCATCGTCGAGCACGACCGCGACACGATTTTAGCAGCCGATCACGTCATCGATATGGGGCCGGGAGCGGGGCTCCATGGGGGTCAGCTTATCGCTCAGGGAACTCCCCAAGAAATTATGGAAGAGAACACCCAGCGATCGCTAACGGGCGCCTACCTCGCCGGGCGCAAGCAGATTCCGCTTCCCCCGCGCCGCCGCAAAGGCAATGGCCTGACTTTGACTCTCCGCGGAGCGCAACACAATAATCTCAAAAACCTCACCCTGGAAATCCCTGTGGCCACCATGACGTGCGTCACTGGGGTCTCGGGCTCCGGCAAGAGCAGCCTCGTCGTTGATACGCTCTACCCGGCCATGGCGCAGCGGCTGCGCCAGTCCAACGCGCGGCCCGGCTCATTTAATGACCTTTTGGGCTGGGAGCATTTCGAAAAGGTCATCAACATCAATCAAAATCCCATCGGACGCACGCCGTGCTCGAATCCCGCGACTTATACCGGCCTCTTCTCGCATATTCGTGACTTGTTTGCGCAGCTCCCCGAGGCCCGGGTGCGCGGCTACAAGCCGGGAAGATTTTCCTTCAATGCCAAAGGCGGGCGCTGCGAAGCCTGCCAGGGAGACGGCGTCATCAAAGTCGAGATGCAGTTTCTCCCCGACGTGTTCGTCACCTGCGAAGTCTGCCATGGTTCCCGCT
>JBOHVR010000228.1:0-3818 GCA_050735755.1 Binatia bacterium | reverse complement strand
GGATGATCTGGTCGTGGGAGTCCCCTCCGGCGTCAACTAAAATCCGTTCGCCCTGAGCGCGTCGAAGGGCTCCGATCTTCAATCCTCGTGGCTTATCTATCAAGTCGTGACAACTTGGCCCGCTTTCTGGTTTTCGGAGGGGTGCAGCACCCGCCCCAACTTACCATTCGCTCGCAATCGTTCCGCGGCCAGATCCCAGGACGGAAGCTCAGCAGAATCCTGCGCCCAATGCGCAAAAGAAGCCTCGTCGCACCAATGGGCCAGCTCGCGCATCGCCTCGCGATGTGGCGACCGCTCACGAAAAGTCCTCATCTCTTGCTCGCTCTTCCATAGGGTCAAGGTCCAAAACGTCAACCCCTGGGCCTTGCGCAACCTGACATCCAGATTGCTTGGACTCTTCTTGGCCTGACGAAACGAACGGATCGTGTGCCATAAAAAAGCGGCAGAAACCGGGACGATCTTAAACGCAAACGTGTGATCGATACCAGATTCATAAATAGAACACTCTTCGAGCGGCGGTCTGGAAGAACGGCTCCGAGAGTAGGGAACCGTCGCGACCGTTCCCTACAACTGCAGCCGTGCGTTTAGCGCATTGACATCAGCAATCCTGTTGTTTAAGTTGCCCTTGAATCCGGAGAAAATCCAGAGCTCAAGCATGAAATCGGAGGAGGAATATCATGAGTGAGATGATCAGTTTCAAAAGGCCCGACGGAAAAGATTGCTCGGGGCACTACGCCAAGCCTGCCGCGGGAGAGAATGCCCCCGGCGTGGTCGTGATTCAGGAGTGGTGGGGTCTCAATGATCAAATTAAGGGTGTTGCCGACCGGCTTGCCGGTCTTGGTTATCGCGCCGTGGTCCCCGATTTGTATCGAGGCAAGGTTACGGTCGAAGTCGCCGAGGCAAACCACATGATGACAAATCTCAACTTTGGCGATGCCGCCGGCCAGGACATCAAGGGCGCCGTGCAGCATCTAAAGAAGACAAGTCCTAAGGCGGGTGTGGTTGGTTTCTGTATGGGCGGAGCGTTAGCGGTACTCTCCGCGGTCTTCGTGAAAGAGGCGAACGCGGTTTCGTCTTGGTACGGCTTTCCGCCTGAAGGCGCCGCGGACGTCAAAACGATCTCGATCCCGCTTCAGCTTCACTTCGCCGATCAGGATGCATTTTTTGTGCCCGAAAACGCGCGCGCCCTGGAAGCCCAGCTCAAAGAAGGAAAAGTCAACTTTGAAACCCACTGGTACAACGCCAATCACGCTTTCGGCAACGAGACCGGCTCCAACCATAATCCTGAAGCGACAAAATTAGCCTGGCAGCGCACCGTCGATTTCTTCGCCAGGCATTTGAAGTAAAGCAAGTTGGCAGGGCCGCATTACAGATGACGGCCCTACCCCTCATTGCAGGGACAGGCGCCTCTTGCGCCCGGCGCCGGCACCTCCTGACGCGCCGGACGCCGTCCTGCCTTTTCACCGTCGTCGCCAGTATCTGCTTCTCGTGAGCGGCCTCAGGCAAGCGCGGCAACGCTCGCGCAGAACTTTTCACATTCGACTGTCTGCGGGGTTTCAACAGAGGTGTATGGCGCAACACAACTTACAGGTACCCATTCCGTTCGAAGCGATAATGCGGCGCCACGAACAGGAGATCATGCGCTACCTGCTGCGGGTGTCGGAGGATCGTGAGGATGCTGCGGACTTGTTCCAGGAGACCTGGTTACGCGCGTACCGCGCCTATCCCCGACTTGAGCCCGAAAGTAAGATTCGACCATGGTTATATGCAATTGCCGCCAATCTATGCCGCAACCGGTTCCGTGACCGTGCCCGCAGGGCGCGCGTGCTCGTGCCCGATGAGGAGAAATTGCCAGCGGCGGATGGGATTGGAAAGGATCATCGATTCGATCATGAAAACGAAGGTTACGCCGCCGTCCATATACGCGAGCTAATTTCCGATCTGCCGACAAAACAGCGACAAGCCCTCCATCTGCGCTATTTCGCCGGCCTTGGTTATGCGGAAATAGCGAGCGCGATGGGCTGCTCGGAAGACAGCGCGCGAGCCAATGTTTCACAGGCCATGAAAAAACTCAAAGCAATGTGGTGAAAGCTATGAAAATGGAAAATCTTATTCGCTCAATCGCCAGCGACTTCGCGGACGAAGCACTCGAGGAATTGTTGCTTCGCTCCCGTGATAAGGTGGATAAGGCGCTGAAGCGCATCCAAAGGCCGCAAGCGGCTGTCGGCGTTGTGAAATCACCCTTAGGCAATTTGCTGGTGGCAATGACCGCCCGCGGTATCGTGCTCACTCACTATCTCCTGGACGACAGCAATGTCGAGCAGATACTCGCGAAACTGCGGCTGGAGTTCGATCCGGTCGAGGATCACCGGACCGTCGGGGAGGTTGGCGAGGAGGTTCGCCGTTACCTCGCCGGGGACGGCAGGGCGCTGCGCCGCAAGGTCGACCTGACCCTTGCAGGAAATGCGTTCCAAAAGAAGGTCCTGGACAGACTCCAAACGATACCTCGCGGCGCGGTGGTCGGCTACCAGGCGTTGGGCGCCGCTGTGGGATCCGCAAATAGCGCAAGGGCCGTCGGCAATGCGCTGCACAACAATCCCGTGCCCATATACATTCCATGCCATCGCGTGATTTCCTCCGATGGACGAATCGGTGGGTATGGAGGCGGCGCCACGCGCAAAATACAACTGCTTCGTAGCGAAGGCTTTGCGGTAGATGCTGCGGCAGGGAGAATTCCCGACAGCGTAGTTTGGGGTCATAAGGGAACCAAGATCTATTGTCGAAAAAGCTGCCGGACCGCCGGGCATATGGACCGCGCGCGGATCCTCTTTTTCGCCGGTCCCGGACCGGCCGAGCGAGCGGGCATGCACCCGTGCAAAATCTGCCGGCCTGCGTAGAGACTGGTGTTGCCTTCCGCATCTCCTTAGAGCGTCGGCACCCCGGTTCAATTGTAACGAGACTCAATACCATGCCTGCACATCTCTCTCACAACGCTTCACGGCTGAACTTGCGGACAGCCGCGCATGATCAAGTCCGGTGTGGGTGGCTAACCCTTCACCGTGCGGAACTTTCATCCGCAAACAACACCCCGGTTTATCCCGGCGCACAAGGACAAACGAACATGGCTCTTTTCTACAAGGAGATGAAATCGCCGGTCGGTAAACTCAAATTGGCCGCAAGCTCCAAAGCCCTCATCGCCGTTCTCTGGGAGCAGCAACGCCCAAACCAAGTAAAGCTCGACCCGCGCCACCCGATCCTAGTCGAGACTGAGCGACAGCTAACGGAGTATTTCACAGGCGAAAGAACTCAGTTTGATCTCCCTCTTGAACCCTGCGGGAGCGAATTCCAGAAGAAGGTTTGGCAGCCCTTGAGAGAAATACCGTTTGGACAAACGCAAAGTTACCTGAATCTGGCCAAGGCCGTCGGCTCACCCAAGGGATCTAGGGCTGTCGGAGCCGCCAATAGTAGGAATCCGCTCTCTATTATCGTGCCTTGTCATCGCGTTGTCGGTGCGGACGGAGCGCTCACCGGGTTTGGCGGCGGCGTTGACGCGAAGGCGGCGCTTTTAGCTCTTGAGGCAAGAGCCGTAGTATCGGTGAAGGCTGAGCGGGATCTTTTATGAGGGGCGCGGGGCCATTGGCCGAGCATCAAATCGACTGGGAACAAGTACGGTCGCATCTCGACGAACGCGGATTTGCGGTAATGTCCGGCGTTCTCACAGAGAAACACTGTGATGAGATAGCTGCTTTGTATGCCGATGACCATCGCTTTCGCTCGCGCATTGACATGTCCCGCTATTCCTTCGGCCAGGGCGAATA
>JBOHVR010000227.1:0-5511 GCA_050735755.1 Binatia bacterium | reverse complement strand
CCCCTGTGCGGCTTGGCTTTTCTAGTGCTTGGGGGAAGAAAGTCCAATAAAGTCAGCGCTGCAAGTAACGCTCTTGGAGTGACTGAACTCGCCAGGTTTTAACACCTTCACGATCTTGTGCTCAAGCGCGGCCGTACAACGATGCTGGGCTGTAAGCGTTGTTTGCAGTCGCGTGTTTCCTGAAACGCTCAACAAGATCAAAGATTTTAGAAAATCTGGCTAACCGCTATTAGGGACGGCCTGTAAACTTCTGTAACAGTCTTGACTCGAAGGCTGAAATCAGTTTCCGCGAGGTTGCTCCCGCCAGTTCTTCGGTATTTCCGCGCCTGACATTTTCGTCCCCATGAATAGGGCTGGCATAATTCTTGTTCGCGGTGTTCCTGGATATGCGCAGGACTTTCACTCGACGAGTGTCGTCGATTACTCGAGCATGAAACATGTAAACGCAGAGCAAGAGCGCCGCTTGCTGGAGCTTGCGAAGGAGGCGCGCAGACAGCGCGCCGAGTATTCGCAGCGGCTTTCTGAATATTTGCAGAAGCGCGAGCAGCTAGTTTCGGAGTATCGGATCCATCATCTCTCGCTTGCCGAGTTGAGGACAAAACTCACGGAAGCCAGAAAAAGTTACTTGAGAACCGCGAAAAACCCCGCCCACTGAGCACGCTTCGCGCGATGCTCAAAGCGAAGCGCTCGATACCAGCTCGCCCATTTTCAAATGAATTGCCGCTTTCGGCGGCCTCACGGGCGAATGCCTGCCGGTGCACAGGCCATCGTTTCAAGCCGAAATAGATCCAAGTTTCCGGCCACGCAATCGGGGTCGGGGCGGGTGCGCTGCCTTGCGTCGACCTTTGCCGTCAGTGGCGGTCGGCCTCAGGACTGGAGCGCTTTCTCAGAAAGAAAAGCGAAAGGACTAAAGCCAGTATCAGGAAGGTCAATAAACCTAGTTCAAACATCGCATTGCGGAAAGCGGCCTCGCTGCTTTCGGTAGGACTGGAAAATTCCGCGGTTAGGATCAGGATACGCCGGATCGCGGCGATAAGCCCGACAATCAGGAAGGGTTCAGGCATCAGGGTATGCTCTCGGAAGGAAACCTGAACGGTATAGAGAATTTCGACGATCATCAATACAAAAAGCAGGCGATCAAGCAGGGTCACGATCCTTTCTCCGAAAGTCCCTGCCAGAAGGCTGTGCGCGAAAAGCAGAACGGCTGAGGCTAAAAGAACGATTGCGCTTGCCGCGAGCAGGAATCCGAGGCCTATGTAGACAATATCTTCGACGGTGGTGAAGGCCCGCGCGATGCGTTGGCGCAGTTCTTCGCCTGTCAGAGCTATTTTCCTTCTGTTCTGCAGACCGAAAGCCCTTTTGGCGCGGATTTAATCATATCAGAGCAGGTCAGTCATCCAAGTACATTTGGATAACTTCTTTCCCTGGCGCGAATACCCGATCTCGACCCCTACTGGGAAATACGCCCGCCGGGCGACCCGATATGGATGGGGCGATCCGGGATTGGAGCGGCGTCTTTTAATTTTCTCTGTACTGGGCTAGTTAGATTAGCAGGTCCCCCAATTCAGCCCATTCGCAGGATGAAGAATCCTCAGATGTCACAAGCCAACTTCACAAAAGGGCGGCAACCCGTGAAAAGCTTCTTTGAAGTGGTTACTCCCGAGGAAGCAAAACAGATCCTTTTCCGGACGCCTCCTGTGGGAACGGAGACGTTGCCTACGATTCGGGCCCGAGCTCGCGTGCTCGCGGAAGACCTCTACTCAGGGGTGGATCTTCCTCACTTCAACCGCGCGGCGATGGACGGTTACGCTGTAAAGTCCAGGGATACTTTTGGCGCGAGCGCGACTCTGCCGGCTTATCTGAAGCTCGTTGGCGCAGTCGAGATGGGAAAAGAAGCTACTCAGCCTCTGAGCAAAGGTGAGGCGATGCGGATTTCTACCGGGGGCATGCTGCCGCCCGAGAGCGACGCGGTCGTGATGATCGAATACACCGAAGAGGTGGGTGAGAATATGGTCGAGATCCAGCGCGGAACGTCGCCCTGGCAGAATGTCATACAAATCGGTGATGATATCAAAAAGGGGGATCTTGTTTTTAAGCGCGGCCGCCGTCTCAGGAGTCATGATTTGGGCGCTCTCACGGGGATAGGCATCGCCGCGGTGCCGGTCTACAAGAGGCCGCGGGTGGCTCTCATTTCAACCGGTGACGAGATCGTCGAGGCGGAAACAGAGCCTCTTCCCGGCCAGGTCCGGAATATTAACCAGCATTCACTGGTTGGTCTTGTCGAAGAACAGGGCGCGGAGTTACGGGATTTTGGGGTTGTTCGTGACGATCGCGGCGCCTTAGGCGACACGTTGGGCAAGGCATTGGAATGGGCTGACCTCGTTCTTCTTTCCGGCGGCAGCTCGGTCGGCGCGCGCGACATCGCCGTTGATGTTATTCTTTCATTTCCCGAAGCAGCCATTCATTTCCACGGTATCTCCGTGAGCCCCGGCAAGCCTACCATCTTTGCCGCCGTTTCGGGGAAACCGATCCTGGGCTTGCCGGGGTATCCCGTGTCGGCGTTGGTCATCTTTGATCTTTTTGCGGCTCCTTTGATACGCGTGATCGGCGGTGAGAATCCTGCAACGGCAGGCGGGTTCCGAAGCAGCACGCGAGCGATTCTGAAGACCAACGTCGCCTCACAACCCGGGCGGGAAGATTATGTGCGCGTCACACTACCACAGATGAACGACCGGCTTTACGCCACGCCTCTCCCGAGTAAGTCGGGCGCTATTTTTACGCTCGTCAAGGCGGACGGCATGATCAAAATCGATCTTAACCGAGAAGGCATCGAGCAGGGTGAGGAGGTCGAAGTTATTTTGTTCTAGGATGGTCGTGTGGTGCTTCAGAAATCGGTTGGGTCAGTCATTCTGAGCAGCGGGCGAAGAATCTTTAGATCCTTCACTTCGTTTAGGATGACAGTGGTGTGGTTGAATTTCTAACTCGAAACTAGAAACTCCAAACCCGAAACTAAGAGCCCATGGCGCGAAAACGGTATCTTAAAAAGACGCCATTGAAGGAGGCGCGACAGATCTTTCTCGACAGAATTGACGCTGGCCTTTTGGAAAGCGAAATCATCCCCGTGGAGGAAGCGCTGGAACGCGTAACGTCGGAGCCCATCTTCGCTAAGATCTCGTCGCCGCACTATCACGGCGCCGCGATGGACGGCATCTGCGTGCGCGCGGAAGATACCTTTGGCGCGAGCGAGTTTGCGCCGAAACAGCTGAAGGTAATCACGCACGGAGCAAAGGCCGAGGCAAGCTGCGTATTTATCGACACGGGAAACGCTCTTCCACCTTGGTCCAATGCCGTTATCATGATCGAGAAGGTGCGCCAGTCCGACAGTGAAACTGTGGAAATTTACGAGGCGGCGGCGCCGTGGCAGAACGTGCGGCTCTTGGGCGAGGATGTCGTCGCCACCGAGCTCCTGCTGCCCCGGAACCGCCGTCTTCGTCCTTACGACCTCGGCGCGTTACAGGCAGCAGGGCATGTAACGGTCGCTGTGAGGGCGAAACCCAAAGTCGCCATCCTTCCTACCGGTGACGAATTGATCCAGCCCGGAGAGGAGCCTCGGCCGGGAAGAATCATCGAGTTTAATTCCACGGTGCTGGCGGCGCTGATTCATGAGTCGGGCGGGAGGGCGATAAAATTCCCCAGTGTCGGCGACGACCCGGCCAAGCTCAAGGAGGCTTTGAGGCGGGCGCTCGAGACCAATCACATCGTCGCGATTATCGCGGGTTCCTCGGCGGGAGAGCACGATTTCACCGCGCAAATCGTGGAGGAGGAAGGCGAGCTTCTGGTGCATGGTGTTGACGTTATGCCCGGGAAGCCGGCGGTGTTGGGCGTCGCGCGCGGCAAGCCTGTGATTGGAATTCCCGGGTATCCGGTCTCTGCGATTGTGATTGCGCGCGAGATCCTGGAGCCAGCGGTGGCAAAGCTGCTGGGGGCGGGGACCATTGCGCGCCCGACGATTCCTGCTTTGCTGCCGAAAAAGATCGCCTCTCATCTAGGAGTGGAGGAGTTTGTGCGCGTGACGTTAGGGCGGGTCGGCGAGCGGATGATTGCCGTCCCCTTGGCACGGGGCGCCGGCGTCATCACGACCATGGTTCGGGCCGATGGTTTTCTCCGCATCCCTAGTCTGACGGAAGGGATCAACGCGGGAGAAGAGGTGGAGATCGAGCTTTTGCGTCGAGCCTCTGAGATTGAAAATACGATCCTCTGCACGGGTAGCCACGATCCTTGCATCAGCGTGTTGGAGGATCAGCTCAAGGAGCGCTATCCCGAGATGAAGATCGCGCCGATGAATGTGGGAAGCCTGGGCGCGCTTCTCTCTCTCCAAAGAGGGGAAACGCACGTGGGCGGAACGCACCTTCTGGATCCGGATACGGGGATTTACAATGTCCCTGATATCAAGCGCACGATTCCCGGGCTTCCGCTGGTGCTGGTGCATTTAGTCCGACGCGAGCAAGGATTTCTTGTGCCGCCCGGAAATCCGCGCGGGATCTCCGGGGTCGCGGATCTAACGAAGGACAAACTTGCCTTCGTCAATCGGCAGGCGGGGTCGGGCACGCGAGTGTTGCTGGATTTTTATTTAAAAAGGTCGGGCATCGATCCTTGTGCGATCCCGGGTTACGAGCGGGAAGAGTTCACGCATATGGCGGTGGCGGCGGCGGTTCTGAGCGGGCTGGCCGATGTTGGATTGGGAGTCCGCTCGGCCGCCAACGCCTTGGGGCTGGATTTTGTCCCTCTCGACGAGGAACAATACGATCTTCTCTTTTCGCGTTCGTTTTTCGAGAGTGAAAAAGGGCGAAGGCTTTTGGAAATCATCCGCTCGCACAATTTCAGGCGCGCGGTGGAGGCTCTCGGCGGCTATGAGGCCCATTCCAGCGGCGAAATTGTTTACCAGCAATAAAGGTCTCAAGATTTTGCCTGGCCCAGCCGGTTTTCTCTTGGCGGGGAGAGATCGATATTGGCGTCATCCGAGGGCGCGCGGCAATCGAGCCATGACTTGAACTGTCCATTGATTGGGTGAGGCGCCACTAGTCATAAACGGACCTTGCCATCGCGGAGACGGCTCCCCGCGACCTCAGCAGGGCTGCACACGCAATAATTCATAAGCCACGCTTCGAACCTTTCCGGACGGCGGTTCTCGTCAACCACACCGGCCTTTTTGGACCCATCTTGGCATGTTGCTTACTCGCGTGATAGAAGGATGTTAAAAGACGCGACTCTTCGATTCCCTTGAGCTTCGAGTTCCGATACTGAGCCGTGAACAGCGAACAGATAAAAGGAAATGCCGCTGCCATTATCCTCGCCGGAGGCAAAAGTTCACGGATGGGCCGGCCTAAAGCGATGCTGCACTTCGCGGGCGAGCCGCTCATTTTCCATATTGTCCGGAAACTGAAGCGTCTTTTCTCTCAAGTCATTGTTGTTGCTGCGCCGGGCCAGGAGCTGCCTCCATTAAATGGCGAT
>JBOHVR010000226.1:0-3162 GCA_050735755.1 Binatia bacterium | reverse complement strand
TTTGAGCTCGAACAGATCCACTCCCTGATGGCTGAAAAAAGCTGCGTCCTCAGCAAGGAGAATGGCTTTCTTTAGATGATCGGAAAGACTGTTATACGGCGCCCAAACTTGCTTGCGGACCGGTTTCACGCCCTTGCGCCTATACTGCTCCGCTCTAACTTTCATCAAGGCTGTAATTCTAGGGTTCGAGGCCTTGAGTTTCGCCACATCGGGCAAGCTCAAATATTCGTAAGTCAAATACACCGCGGCAAGAACCGAGAACGCCGCAAAGATTTTAAGCAGCCGTTTCAGGATCTTCACTTAGCGCCAGAATACGCGAGCCGGTCGGGCCTTTCCAGCGCCGCCCAAGCCACCGGTAACAAGCTTAACGGCTTTCATGCTCAGCGAAGAGAGCGGGTAACGCTTGAGCGACGCGAGCGAAACCCAGCGCCACCCGGCGCCGGGAGCCAACGCATCCGTGGACATGGAGCAAACGAAGAGGGGCGAGCGGATCTTATACCGCGTGATGGAATGGCGGACTTCACCCGCCGGCCGCGTCACTTTACCAACACCCTGCACGCTCCGGAGTTGCCGCTGCAGCGCCTCGCGCGGCGCTTCGTCCGGCATTTTTTCGCCGCCGGGTATTTCCCACAATCGCGCTAACAGACCTGTGTTGGCCCGCCGGCGCAAGAGAATTCTCCCGTTCCTGAGAATGATTGCGAGGGGCCAGATGATTTCCACGCTTTGCGTCGCCGGACGGCGACCGTGCAGGTGGTACGAGCCCGAGAGATGCGCCTGACAAAGCCGGCGGCAAGGACAGGCAAAGCAGTTGGGTTGCCGCGGCAAGCAAACTTGAGAACCCAGATCCATGAGCGCCTGGTTGAACTCGCCGGGTCGCGAACGGGAAATCAGTTTCCTCGCCAACTCATTCAGCGCGGTCTCTTTCTGCGCATGGAAAAGACGCCGCAAGACGCGGCGCGCGTTGCCATCCAATGCCGGGTGGGGCCGGTTGAATGCAATGCTCGCCAGGGCGCCCGCCGTGTAATCGCCAATGCCTGGCAAAGCCCGCAGAGCGTTGAATTCCTGCGGCATGCTGCCTTGGTGATTGCGCACGATAATGCGCGCGGCCCTTTTTAGATTTTCCGCCCTGCGGTAGTAGCCGAGTCCCGACCACAGCGCCAGAACCTTTTCTCGCGGCGCGCGATCGAGCGCGCGCAGAGACGGAAAGGCTTTGAGAAAATCGCGGTAGTACGGAACCACTGTATTGACTTGGGTTTGTTGGAGCATGCTCTCGGCTATCCAAAGGGCATACGGATCGCGCGTCTTTCTCCACGGGAGATCGCGCCTATGACGGTCGTACCAGCGCAGCAATCTCCGGCGAATCGCGCTGAATTCAAATGTCGGCATCGATTTCTCCGGCGCAGGCTTGGCTGTACTCATTGTCTAATGGAACAGCTGAGCCCCGGCGGCAGGGATAGGAGCTTATTGTAGGATCTGCGACGGCTTGTTTGCCGGGCAAATGTTCGAACGTTAGACTTTGGTCATTCCCCCGCCAGGCGGCGGTGTCGGCTGGTTGACGCCGGGAAGCCACTCGGCGTCTTTTCTCGGGCCGTATCCTTTCACAAAGAACCTGGCCTTTCCCAATCCGACGATTTCAATTTCCAGGACATCTCCGTCATTGATCGGACCAAGCCCTACGTGATAGGTCCCGGTAGCGACAACGTCGCCGGGTTGAAAGTGGACAAAGCGGGTAAGCCACGCGATTTGGTCAGGAATCTTACGCGCCATGAATTCGGTACTGTAGTTTTGGCGGGCCTGGCCGTTGACCCATGATTTCACGACCAGCTTGTGGGGATCCGAAACTTCATCTCTAGTCGTGATCCACGGACCGGACGGTCCATGCGTATCCTGCCCCTTCGGAACGAACTGCGTGCGTCGCACCATTCCCCGATTGGAAATGTCAAAGAACGGAACGTAGCCGAAAACATAGTTCATAGCGTCGGCCTCCTTCACGTTTCTCGGCGTCTTCTTCATGACGAAGGCCAGCTCGGCCTCCGGCTGAAAGACCACGACCGCCGGGAGGTCAAGCAGCTCGACGGTTCCCTCCGGCCCCAGCAGATCAGTGGCCTTGTAAAAATATTCGTTCGGCATGTTCTCGATTTTCCGGTTGGGGCTGTCGATATAATTGGAGAAAGCCGCCAGGCATTTGCCCGGCCGCGGGATCGGCGCCAGAAGCTTCACGCTGCTGACAGGAACGCCCCTTTCCTGCGCCAGCTTGCGCTCGAAAACGCTCCGATAGGTGTCAAATTGATCGACAATCTCCTCGATGACTCTTTGAGGCCCTTTCTCCACGCGATGGCTGATGGCGTCGCTTACGTCGACAAGGTGAGTGTCGTCGCGCACCACGCCGATTCTGTCGTCATTGAAACGAGCTATCTTCATGTTCTGCCTCCCTCAAAGCCAGTTCGATAAAAGTGACCGGAGCATATAACCAGGAGTTCTCATTTACAAGACAGTCACGCTTTTCGCCTGCCGCTGTTGATTGCCACGCCGCGAGAGTGATGTTTCGGAAAAGGGTTGACAAGGGTTTGTCATTCTGGGCCGCAGGCGAAGAATTTCCAATCCGGATGCTTCAGAGATTCTTCGGCTACGGAACTCGGAATGACATTCGTCACATCAAACTCGCGCGCCGCTCTTCCAGCCATGGATCGTTGCCGATGAGTCGCAAAAAATTTTCCTGTACCGTTTGCTTAATAAATTCCGGGGTAACACCTTTCAGGCCAGCCAAAGCGCCGACGACGCGTTGCAGGTCGGACGGCATTCCGAGAGTTCCGTTCAGCCACTTGAGTCCTCCCGGATTATCGGTCTCCGTAAGCACCTGGTGCAGCGGGATCGCGCGGGCCACCTCCCGAATGTGATCCGAGAACATCAGCTCAACGCCGACGGTAAAATAGAGCCGCGCGTCGATCATCGCGCGCAGAACGTCCATGGGTCCCGAGTACCAATGCACGATTGCTCTGTGAAGACCGTAGTGCTCCAGCCGATCAAGGATCTCTTTCTCCGCGCTTTTCGTGTGCAAATTAATGATTTTGTTCTGCTCTTGCGCCGCCGCCAGGAAATATTCGAACACTTTCCTCTGCGCCGGATATTGCGCGGCATCCTCAACCCAGTGGAAGTCGAGAC
>JBOHVR010000225.1:0-2840 GCA_050735755.1 Binatia bacterium | reverse complement strand
CTCCTTGCCTATGAGGCCAACCAGGATATGATCGATTCCCCCAGCGGAGCCTCCGGCCCAGGAAACAGCGCCGGGATCCGCCTTCAAGGCCTTGAGCAAATCTGCCATCGTCTTGTGCGGCGAAGATGCCGGCACAACCACAACGTCGTACTCCGCAGTCAGGCGCGCAATCGGCGTGGTCCTGTCCAGCCCCACTGGAGCCTTGTTTGTCAGGATCGCGCCTACCATCACGGCGCCCATAGTCATCAGGATGTCGCTTTTACCCTTCTCCGTCGTTACCAAGCGGGCCAGGCCGACCGAACCGCCCGCGCCGGGAACATTAAAAACCTCCACCTGCTTGACCAATTTTTGCTCTTGCAAAACCGTTTGCATCAGCCGGCTCGTCTGGTCCCAGCCGCCACCCGGCGCTGCCGGCACCAGAATCCGGAGACTATTGAGCTGCGCGTTGGAAATTTGGGGCCACCCGATGAGTACGGCAAATAGCGTCATGAGGATCCATGTGCGGTGGTTTTGATTGGGCATTTTCATAGGTCCCCTCCTTATCTGTTAACCTTTAGCTCAAACGGCTGTCTGAGGCGAGACGCTTAGCGAGATGGGGCGAAAACTATCTGACCCGGCGACTCTCTGTCAATCTGAATCGATTCAATCCAAACTCGCGCAGGGCGCCGTTGACACTGTTTTGAGCCGATGTTAGAAGCCATTGTCGATCCGCTCCACGGCTGGCGGGAAAGAGTCTGTACGCGCGGATCGGATTTGAGCGCGGCTTCGTCGGGCTGCAACGAAGGTTCCCCGATCGAGGGACGGGAAATGAGTGAAATTCGTAAGGAAATCACAACGCTGGCAGGCGGCTGTTTCTGGTGCCTGGAAGCGGTTTACGACGAGCTGAACGGCGTTGAGTCGGTCGAGTCGGGTTACATGGGCGGATCGGTTGCGAACCCGGCTTACGACGACGTGTGCACGGGTCGGACCGGACATGCCGAAGTCGCGCAGATCACGTTCGATCCCGGCGTTGTTTCCTTCCGGGAGTTGTTGGAGGTTTTCTTTGTTATCCACGATCCGACAACGCTCAATCGTCAAGGGAACGACGCCGGCACGCAGTATCGCTCGGCGATTTTCTATCACTCGCCGGCGCAGAAGGGAATCGCCGAAGAAGTGATCGCGACCCTGACGCGCGACAAAGTTTTTGCCAATCCCATCGTTACCGAAGTGGTTCCCGCCGCAGCTTTCTACATTGCCGAGAATTATCACCAGGAGTATTTTGCCCGCAATCCATTCCAGCCTTACTGCATCTATGTGGTTAATCCGAAACTCGCCAAGTTCCGTAAACAGTTCGCCAAAAAGGTAAAGGTATAAGGGCGCGGAACGACCCTCCGTTCAGGCGGACATGGCGCTTTTTTCAGATCCTGCCGAGTGCGAGTCGTTCTTTTGTTGATCTTTTTTGTCTTTATCTTGCGTTTTTTTCCGGCCGTCAAATTACTTGATTAGTTGAAGCGAACAGCATATACGAATCTGGCTAAAATCCATGGCCGGAGGATGAAATGCCGGTCGCAGTGGGCATTTGGCGGCGCCCTAAGTCTTGGCGTTTTCTTCAGGGTTTGAGAGCCATAACAGAGGGCAATTAACATGGAACTTTCGTTAATTCAGGCAGCGGGGCAAGGGTTTCAGAATCTCCTTGAATACAATGTGCTCACGGCGCTTCTGATAGGCGTCGGCATCGGCACATTTGTCGCCGTGGCGCCGCAGGGCATCGGAACTCCACTGGTTTATGCGCTGTTGTTGCCCATCGTTATCCGTTGGAAACCGATTACCGCACTTGCGTTGCTTTTAGGAGCGAGCTCCGTGAGCGCCATTTGTGCGGCTTATCTCCCGGTTTTATTTGGCATTCCGGGCGGGGGTGGCTCGCAGGCCACTGTGCTTGACGGTTACCCGATGGGCAAGCGAGGCGAAGCACGGCGCGCGCTCGGCGCCTCCTTCATGGCCGGGGGCCTGGGCTGCTTGATTGGCACGTTCACTTTGGCCGCCGCGATTCCTCTCGCCAAACCCTTGATTTATCTCCTGGGATCCCCTGAGCTGTTTGTGTTTGTTCTCTGGGGGCTGAGCATGGTCGCGGTTCTGGCCGGACGCCAGCCGCTTAAAGGGCTGATCGCGGCACTCTTCGGCCTGTTGATCGCAACGGTCGGGCAGCAGGCACAAAGTGGGGTCATGCGGTTTGTGTATGATCAGCCTTATCTGCTGGACGGGTTCGCGATCAGTATCGTTGCTCTGGTTCTTTTCGGTATCCCGTCGGCAATGGATATGGCGCTCATAAAATTGGGCGTCGAGCAGCAACCGGCGCCGCTGCGCGGGAGCCTGTTTGAGGGGGTTAAAGACACCCTGCGCGAGTGGTGGCTCGTGGTCAGGTGCAGCTTTCTTGGTGTTTGGGTGGGTATCGTTCCGGGAATAGGGTCCCAGACGGTGGACTGGCTCAGTTATGGGCATGCAGCCCAGACTTGCAAGGGAGCAAAGGATACGTTTGGCAAAGGCGATGTGCGCGGCGTTATCGCTCCAGAGAGCGCGAACGACGCCAAAGACGGCGGGGACATGGTCACCACATTGCTGCTCGGCTTCCCGCAAGGGACGTCGACTGCTCTTCTCATCGTCGCGTTGCTAGCCATGGGATTTGTCCCAGGGCCGGAAATGGTGCGAAAAAACGCGGACATTATTTATAGCTGCGTGTGGATCATGGGGATAGCCGGAATTACCGGCACTCTGATCGGGTTTGTACTGTCCAACCCGCTCGCCAAGCTTGCCCAGGTCCGGTACTCGCTTATGGTCCCTCTCATACTCACGTTCATTCTGAT
>JBOHVR010000224.1:0-3230 GCA_050735755.1 Binatia bacterium | reverse complement strand
GAAAGAGTTTCAGCATTCGATATTCCCAGGAATCCATCCCAAGAAGCTGGAGGACTTCCGGAACAACTGGACAGTTTTCGAGTCGAACGGATGATCGCTAACGTCACGCTCCACCGACCGTGGCTCGCGTTGCTCGCTCCGGCCGGTGCGCTGAGAGATAGGCCATTGAACAGCTAGTGTTCATTGCGAGAAGCGGTTTCTGAGATAAGAGGGAGGGATCGGCAATCTTTCTGGCCGCGTACAGTCTTACAACCAACCCGACAATGACTTCAGCCGTAATCACGTGACACCCAGGAAGCCGCAACTTCTGAAGCTCGATAACCCTGTTTAAACACAGCCTTCCTATGAAGTGTCGCCGCACTTCTCCTATTCGTTTCGTGCGGCACTCAGCTACTCCAGGAAGGTTTCGTAATCTTAGATTTCGCGAAGCACTTTCTGGCTGTTATTTCCTCGGGCCATGGCATGATAAAGTGCTCCCGAAGTCTGCACGCGTGGATGGCGAGCCGTAAAACGCCGCTATTCACAGAACGCAAAGGCCTCGCGATCATGGGAGGGAATGTTCCATATTCATTAACGTTCCGGATGGCTTGCTGATCTTCCGTATTTTGCAGCCTGTTCCTTGACTAGAAAACCAATCTTACGCCTGTCTGGTTCCGGCGGCGTCATCAATTGACGAATGGCGTCAAAGACAATTTTAAACTGAGCATCGTACTTCTTCTCCAATGCATCCAGTTTGCGGGCAAGCTGGGCGTTCGAGGCCAACAGTTGTCGTAACCGCACAAATGTTCTCATGATCTCGACGTTGACTTGAATGGCACGCTTGCTGCGTAGTACTCCAGAGAGCATTGCGACTCCTTGTTCGGTAAAGACATAAGGAAGGTAGCGCCGCCCGCCCCATCTTGAGGTGCCAATTTGGCGCCACAAGTGCTCGAACTCATGCTCAGTCAGTTGAAATACAAAATCCTCAGGAAACCGCTCCCGATTACGCATGAAGGCTCTGTTGAGCGCTTTAGTTTCAACTCCGTAAAGGTCTGCCAAATCGGCGTCCAACATGACCTTGTGTCCTCGAATGAGAAGGATCAGGCGCTCAATGCGTTCAGCCGGTACGACAGAAGTTCTAGCGTCCATACGGGTTCGCGATTCTACGCAGCGAGAGACTGAAAAGGCAAGAGAAATTAGAAGGCTGTCAATGAACTACCCCGCAGCAAGCTGTGGGGAATTAACCCAAAGAAATTTTAAGGGGTCGGAAGTCTTTTCTAATCTTACGCGCAAAGAAATCGTCAGAATCGAAACGATCGGGAATCCTGGAGGCGGAACGCGTTCTGAAATTGTTTTTTGTCCACCGTTTTGACATAACCCTAAGCTCGGCCGCCGGGCTGAGGAGTGACTCGATCAAGGACAGCTAGGGTTAGTCGTTCATTGCGAGAAGCGGTTTCTGAGATGCGACCTAGCGCCTCGGCTATCTTTCTGGCCTCGTACAGTCTTACAACCAACCCGATAATAACTTCAGCCGTGATTCGGACAGGGTCTTGATTTGAGCTTGCATACGAACGCTGGTCCTTTCTTTGGCCATATCCGCCTCCTCCTGTGGCTGGCTAACGTAACATCGTTCGTCGCTGCGCTCTCCTAAAAACGTTGGGGACCACCTGAAAAAGGGTGGGTCCTTTCGTTGAAATCGGTCAATCACGGGGGTATTGATCAAGATCAAAGTCGTAATCGCCATTTAGTCCCCCCTTTGGCTCAATTCATTTAATAAAATCTCATTACCGTAAGACGACGGAAATGACCAAACCTACTTACGACCCGGCATGCTCGCGAATCCTTTTTTCCCTTTCGCTTCGCATGAGGTCTTGTTAGCTCAAGACGGGCGCCAGTGGCACAGCCCACAAGCGGTCGCCGAGGCGGACAGTTTCGCTCCCCCCGTATGCCAGGATCGCCAGCCGGCAGTTCGGTGTCTTATCGACAAAAGCCTTTAGACCGGTAAGGTCGCGGTCGTTCCAGCGCCGCCCGGCTTTGATTTCGAGCGCTAGAGTGTCTTGCCCTTTCTCAATTACAAAGTCCACTTCATATCGCCCTTGGACGTGCCAATAGGATAGGCGAGTACCGGGCCATTCGGATTCGAGTATCGCCGCCAAGTTTTGCTCCACATATGTTTCCAACAGTGCCCCTTTCATTGGATCGCTTGTGACGTGAGTTTCGCCGATACCGGCGAGATGTGACGCCAGTCCCGCGTCGCTGATATATAGCTTTGGAGACTTGATGAGCCGGCTCGCGCGATTGGCGAAGTAGGGGTTGAGCCGAGTAACTACGAAAGAAGCTTCGAGTACACTCAAATAACGCGCCGTTGTGGTCGCATTGAGCTTTGCGTCGCGGCCAAGCTCGCTAATGGTCAACACCCGGCCGGTTCGAAGCGCTGCCAACGCAAGCAGGCTTCGAAAGGAAACAAGATCCACCAAGCGGCTCAATTCGCGCACGTCTCTTTCCAAATAGGTTTGTTCGTATCCTTTGAACCAAAACGCCGGTCGGCGAGTCTGCTTCAGGCACACTGGCGGCAAACCGCCCAGGAGGACATCATTCAGCGTGACATTACCAGTCGCTGAATATCTTGGCGGTGTGCCGTCATCGAAGGTCTTTTTTAAAAATGGGACCTTACGAGTCTGGCCGAGAAGTTCCCTCCTGCTAAATGGATGAAGAGTGAAGTACAAGGCGCGACCGGCCAAGCTTTCCGTCACTCCCCGCAGCAGGGAGAAGTTAGCCGACCCGGACAGTAGAAAGCGGCCAGGTCGCCGTGAGCGATCTACCTCTCGCTTGATGGCCGTAAGTAGCTCAGGACACTTCTGTGCCTCGTCGATCGTCAAAGGCTCGTCTGACCGAATGAGCCCTTCGGGATCGTTCCGAGCGGCGGCGAGCTGGGCAAAGTCGTCCAAGGTTATATAGCGGCGGGATGCAAGAGCCTTCTCGTTTTGGAGAAAAGTGCTTTTCCCCGACTGGCGGAGCCCGGTAATAACGACGACCGGCATCTCCGCAAGCGAGTCCGCCACGAGGCGAGCGATAGCCCGAGGTTTGTAGCCTGTCATATTTCAACACATTATAGTGACATTTTGACAGGATGAAAGAGCGGCTATCCCCCTCGGAGACCCGCATCCCGTGAGAGCGGTTTTTAAGGGGTGTTACGCGCGCGGAATGCCAGATTCGAAGAACGGGCGGAAATCTTGGAGGCTGAACAGGTT
>JBOHVR010000223.1:0-2926 GCA_050735755.1 Binatia bacterium | reverse complement strand
TCTCCCATGCAAAATGTCATCGGCGTCGTTACCATGATGGAGGACGGTGTGTTCGGCGACGTCAATGATGAGCAAAAAAAGTGGCTGGGCAAAGTTCTCACGACCAGTCACAATCTAGTCGGTCTCGTCAGCGATTTTCTCGACCTCTCTAAAATCGAGGCCGGGCACGTCGATCTCGTCAAGGAAGACGTGGATTTAACACACCTCATCCGAATAACGCTAGAAAACCATCTCCCCCTGGCACAGGAAAGGGGCCTAACGCTGCGCGACCAAGCGGATCCCTCGCTCACCCTTGTCTACGCCGACCCGCGCCGGCTCGGACAAGTTCTAAACAATCTGTTGAGCAACGCCATCAAGTTCACCCCGCAGGGAGGCTCCATTGAGGTGGGGACGCGAAAAGAAAATAACTCCGTCCGCATTGACGTTAAAGACAGTGGCGTTGGAATCCCGGCCGCCGAGCTCGACGGGCTTTTTAAAAAATATGGCCAGACAAGCACGGGGCGGCAGTCGCAGCACAAAGGCACCGGCCTCGGGCTCGTCATTTGCAAGACGATTGTGGAAGCCCACGGCGGAAGAATCTGGGTCGAGAGCGAAGAGGGAAAAGGCTCTACTTTCTCTTTTTCCCTGCCCAGCGCCGCTATGGCTGAAACCCCGAGCCCGGCTCGAGAAGTCTCTCTAACCACCCCGAAACTTCATCATGCACGAACTTAACCACAAACTAGCGCGCATCCTCAGGCGGACCGCGGGCATCCTGGCGGTTATCGTCGCCGTCATGGCGCCGATTGGCTACTTCCTCTTCGAGCTGCAGGAACACAAAGCCAGCCTTGAGTCCGAGGCAGAAATCACGGCGCAGATCGTCTCGCACGCAGCCAGTCCGGAGGGATGGCGTGTGCCCAAATCGAAGCTGGAAGGGTTATTTTCCCGGCGCCCCCACGGGTACGCTGAAGTGCGGCGCGTCTTCGACAGTGAGAATGCCGTCATTGCCGAGCGCGCCGACCCTTTAGATTCCCCGGTTCTCACCCGCTCTGCGGACATCTTCTCCTCCGGGGCAAAAGTGGGAAGGATCGACATCAGCCGTTCGCTGCGGCCCACTCTGCTAAAAACCGGAGCGATCGCCCTGTTTGGCATCCTGATCGGCTGCCTCACGTTTCTTGTGTTCAAGATTTTCCCCATGAGAGCTCTCAGCCGCGTCCTCGCGGACAACAGCCGGCTTCTCGCCGAGGCGCAGCACAAAGTGCGCGAGCAAGAGGCGTTCAATGCCATCGCCAAAGCGACCAGCGGCACCCTCAACCTGGACGCCGCCCTCACGATTGCTCTCAATAAGGCGCTGGAAGTCACGGGGCGAGATCAGGGCTATATTTGTCTCAAGGACCCGGTCAGCGGCAAGACGTCGGTGGCCGCGCATCGGGGAATTCAGCCGGAGCACATCGACTCCTTATCGCGCTTTCGCCTTCGCGGGGGAGAAAGTGATACGGTTCTGGACACCGGAAAGGTCGTGGTCGTCAACGACACCACCGAGGCGTCATTAGGGGGACAAACCTTGCGCCACGGCAGCCGCGCCATCGTTTGGGTTCCGCTCAAAGCGAAGGGACTGGTGATCGGCGTTTTGACGGTGGCGACCGGCACGACGAAGGCGTTTTTGCCCGCGGAGGTTCGCTTTCTCGAAGCGATCGGAAATATCATCGGCGTCGCCATAGATAACGCTCGCCTGTTCAGCGAAACCCAGCAGAACCTCAAGCTGATGCAAACATTGCGGGAAATCGATCAAGCCGTCACATCGACGTTGGATCTCAAAACGCTGTTGGATTTATTAGTTCAAAAGATCGGCCTTGCGCTACCCTCGTCGGCGGTTGGCATCCAATTGGTCAACCCTGCAACGGGTCATCTTGAGCGCATGGCATGTTGCAACCTGGATGAGCTCGAGTGGAAATCCATTCAAGGCAAGGAAGGCGAAAAAATCCTTAAACGGAAGTCTCCCTGGACGATTCGGAATCTCCAAACCGACCGTAATATCCAGGGCAAAGATTTTTTCCGCAAGCACGGCCTGGTGTCCTACATCGGCCTCCCTTTAGCCGCCAAGGGAGAATCCTTGGGAATCCTGTCCACGTATACCAAGTACGAGCACGCCTTTACCGATGACGAGGTCAGGTTCCTATCGATGCTGGCAAGCCAGGCGGCGATGGCGATTCAGAACTCGCAACTCTATGAGCAGACAAAAAAACAGGCGCTCGAGCTCGATAAAGCCAATAAACTGCAGGCCGACTTCACCGCGATGATCGCCCACGATTTGCGCTCCCCGCTGACGAGCATTATCGGCGCTGCGGAGATGATGGAGACGGGTCTCGTCGGCGAGATCAACGCCGATCAGCAAAAATGGCTAGGCAAGATTCAGGCGACCGGCCGCAAGCTCGTAGATCTCGTCAGCGACTTTCTGGACGTGGCCAAAATCGAGTCCGGACGTATTGATCTGGTAAACGAAGACGTCGATCTGAGTCAGTTGATTGCCAGTGCCGTCGAGAGCTATCTGCCTCTGGCCCACGAAAAGGGGATTATTTTGCGCGCTGCGGCCGAGCCCGATCTACCTCCAATCCAGGCGGACCCGCGCCGGCTGGATCAGGTGTTGGCCAATCTTGTCAGCAACGCGATCAAATTCACACAAGAAGGTGGCACCGTTGAGGTGGGCGCACACCTGGCTAACGGTTCAGGAGTTAAGGTTTACGTCAAGGATAACGGTGCGGGAATTCACCAAGACGAGATCGGCACTCTCTTTGAGAAGTACCGGCAGACCACAAGCGGCAAGACTTCGACAAAGAAGGGAACGGGTCTCGGATTAGTCATTTCCAAGATGATTGTGGAAGCCCACGGCGGCAGAATCTGGGTCGAGAGCGAAGAGGGAAAAGGCTCTACTTTCTCTTTTTCCCTGCCC
>JBOHVR010000222.1:0-9054 GCA_050735755.1 Binatia bacterium | reverse complement strand
CCTTTTACCTGCCAGATCCATGACCATTTGCCGTCGACCTATACCCTCGGCTGGGAAAGATTGCGGCGACTGCACATCAGTAACTACCTGGGGTTTGGCTTCGAGTATATGATGGCGATGGCGAGCTTAACGTTGGGCGGCGTGCTCAAAGAGTTTCCCAAACTCAAGTTTTGTTTCTTTGAGGCCGGTGGCACTTGGTTGCCCTGGGCGCTCTACACGCTCGACCGCACCTTCCGCGTCGAGCCTCAATGCGCGCGCATCGCCAGCCCGCCGAGCGAATATATCCGCGCCTCCTGCTGGGTGGCGGTGGAGCCTGACGAGTTCTGCCTGCCCCAGGCGGTTGCAGCGATCGGGAGCGAGAATTTTATCGTCGGCAGCGATTACCCGCATTCTCCCTCCACGTACCCGAACACGGCTGCGGGGATCGAAAAGATGCCGGGCCTGTCAGAGCGAGACAAGGAAAATATTCTGGGCAAAAATATTGCTGCCGTGTTGAATATCTCATAAATCCAGGACAGGGATCGGCGCCCGGAGACGTGGCGCCCCATTTTCGTACGGTGTTGCTGGGCAAAGGTTGCGTCTGATCGCATTCGCCGCGCGCTGGCGCTGCTATGATTCACTTCCCGAAACGGTTTTCGCTTCTTTCGGAGGCGGGACGGTTAGCACAGGGCAGGGAGCTCGGCGAACGATCTGTTGCGAAACACTGCCGATCAACATGCGCCGCAGCCCGGTTCGTCCGTGGGTGCAGATAACAATGATATCTACCTTCTCCGCGGACGCTTTCTCGAGAATCTTTCTGTGCGGGACGCCAATTGCAACTTCCTGCCGGATTCGAACGTTGGCAATAGACTCTGCAAAGTTTGCCCGGATGAACTCTGCCAGGACCCGTTCCCGTTTTTCGCGCGTTTTTCTCAGCTGAGGAAGATCCATATGGCCGGCAAACCACTTGGCAGCGGCCTGAGGATAGGGAGTCTCTCCAGGCGTGATGACGTTATAGACGAGAACCTCTCCTCCCGCGGTTGACATGGCAATCTCCAACGCATAGATCACGCCCGTTTTGGACAGAGTGGAAAGATCTACCGGAGCGAGAATTTTTTTGAATCTGTCCATGCGTGCTTTCCAACGGGTTTCTTTTCACCCATGACAAATCCCGTCAAAGATAGGATGCCTTGATTTCGATCGTCCGACGTTTTGCGGCTCGAAAAGGAGCGCGATGCCGAAAACCGGCAGCAAACCAGAATGCCCTAATGCTTCTGAACAACATCAGCGCCCCGTATGGGGGCGGATCTTATCGACCTTAACCAGAACGCTCGTAGCCTTTCCGTTTTCGAGGCGAGCACTTTTTGGCGCCAGAAGTAATAGAAAGCGGCCGTCCCGTCAAGTTGTAGATTCTACCTATCGTCACGCTTCCGCAAGGGGTTGATTTACCCGCTCTTCCCTTGCGTCGCGCTTAGAACTCCGCGGCACCATTCCGGTCAAGGTCGCGAATAGCGGGCGCGAGCTGGGGCCGAGCACGGATTGGAAGCTCGCGGGCTGGCCTACGGGAAAATGGTTAAAGATGCGCCGTTTCTGGACGAGATCAAGAAAAAGAAGTTCGAGTTAGCCCCACAAGCGGGGAAGAACTGAGGGCCACCGTCAAAGAAGTCCCAAGTAATAGGCGTAGCGAGGCCGGTTCACAGCGGCGCAATTCGCGCGCTCGTGACACGACGTTCGCTTCAAAGCTAAAGAAGTCGGCAAGCCGGGCGAACAGCATGAAGGGACTATGCGGGCGTTCGCGCGCGATTCCGCGGCAGGGGCTTGTCAGTCCGGGCGAAATCGGCCTTGGCCTCCCCGGTCGAGGAGATACCCGTTGCGCCTGTTTGCACTAAGATGGTTTTAGCCTTGCGCGTCCACTGAGCATCGTCGCAGTGGACCGAGATCAAGAAGCCACCTTTTTTGATTCTCCCCTCGTATCGCTTGGCCTCGTATTCGGGAATGCCCATCCCAATCAGGCTGCCCGTAATGCCGCCCACCGTGCCGCCCACCCCGACACCGGCGAGGGCTGCCATGATGGGGCCGGCAGCGACAAACGGCCCGACACCGGGAATCGCAATCGCGCCGATTCCGACCAACCAACCTAGGACTCCACCGAGAACTGCTCCCGTCCCGGCACCCGCTGAAGCTCCTTCAGGTGCTTTGGTGGCTCTTGCGTGCGCGAAATCTTTGTTGCCTTCGTTTGCAGGAAACAGCACGGAAATATCTTCTTTACGAAAGTCGGAGTCCTTTAAGGCTTCAAGACCGTCCTCAAGAGCTGCCCGGCTTGGGTATATGCCAAAAACTGCGGTATTTTTCCCTGCCATTGGAGTGCTCCTTTCGCTTGAAACTGTAAACTGATCGAGCGAAAGGCGTGCCAACAAGAAATACGGATGGTTATAGCTCGATTCTCGAATTGCAGTGCCGGGCCTTGTCCCAACCACGGGAGAATATCGATGCATCCGTGGCAATCGTGGGACGGAGACATGCGGCTAAAATCGCAATTGTTTGGGACGCGGCGCGGTTTTTATCGCTCGTGGGCAAGAAGTTCGCGGTTTCCGCCGATCCTTTTGTCTTCTTTAACTTTGGCACGGCAGATGCTCGGGAACATCCGGAAGGATTCACAGACATGGCGCGAAGCACCAATCATCTGCTTGTAGTTTGCTTATTTTTGTTGATCTTGCTTTCTTGGAAAACTTCGGGTCGTGCAGCGGAAGGGGCGCCGCAAGTTAAGTCTTCCGCCGCGACTAACGAGAGACGAAGAGTCTTCAGTTTCGATAATTGGACCGTGGAGCTCTTCTACGGTCGGGCGACAAAAAACGCCGTTGAGGAACAAAGCGGAACTGCGGAGAGCAGGACGCCGAGGCGCACAAAACCGAACCGGCCACTGGACCCTGAAATCGCACTGCAAACTTCATCCCGGCGGGCCGCCGCCCTGCGTTTTGCCGAAAGAGGCAGGAAGTTTCTACAGACGGGCGAGTACGAAACGGCGCTCCTGACGTTGGAAAAGGCGCTGGCGCTCGATTCGGTACCCTATATTTATTACTACCTGGCCCGTGCCCACCATCACCTTAACGGCTATCAGGAATCGGCAACTTTTCTCGATGTGGCGGAGTCGCGCCTCTCCGAGTCTCGGGAGTGGATGGCGGAAGTCGCCGCTTTAAAGAGAGAGAACGCGCGGGCCTTGACGAAACAGGCTCGGCAGAAACAGGCCGCGGCGGAAAGAGTAGAAACCAGAGCTAAACGAACTACGACGGTAGCGACCCTCTCATTATCGGCGGTCCTTGCCTTAACGGCGGTTCTCTGTTTCCTTGCTTTTGCCATGGTATTGTCGGCGAGGTTCAGGAGGTCTTTGAGCTGAGGATGGGTAAAGCGATTCGCTAGTTGTAAGCGGAGCGCCGGCCCGCCGGATCTGAAAGGCGTTAGAGATTCCTCGCCTTCGGCTCAGATGGCATTACTTATTCCGCGGATCACACTAGGGCAGTTTGATTTCGAATTCCAACTCTTCGTCCGCCGTTCGGCGGGACCGTTTGACTTTGACCCGGAGCGTGTCTCCCGGGTTTTTATATAAGAGAGCGATTTTTATATCCTCGATGCTGTTCACCGGATAACCGTCGAGCGATAATAGAGCGTCATCTTTTTCGAGGCCGGCTCTTTCCGCGACGCTATCCTTCGCAAATCCCGTGACGCGCACCGTTTGATTGTGCTGGTTTACAAAAATCATGAGCCGGGGAGCGGTCCGGGCTTGGGCAGGCGCGGGAAAAACGATGAAGTCCGCGATTCCTCTTTGAATTTCAGCATCGCTTAAGACGATCGCGTATTCACGTCCGTTTCTGCGAAAGCTTCTCTTCGGAATACCGGAGCCATACTGGAGATGGCCGGCTCCGGCGAAAATCACCATCCGAAAATCAGGATTATTTCTCAAGAACCGGTCGATCGATTCGGCCATCGTTTCATCCCAAAGAATCTGCGCCTGGTGGAAGAAGTCAAAGTTTTTTTGTTGGAAATTCTGATGTTCTTTAAAGGCCTGTTCAAGTCTGGCGCGATAGTCTTGGTCGGTGAAATCCAGCTCCTGTGGGATCTGTGATTTTTCGTCTGCATTGAGGGATTCAAGACCTGTCGTGCTGACCTTATTGACTATTTCCCGTTGCAGGTTGAGCGCGACTACCGGAATCCGGCGGGCCTTGGCGAAATCCAGAATCGGCTTGTAGAGATTGTAGTCCATGTCCCAGCGTTTGAAGTACTCGGAACGTTTTAAGAAGGCGCGCTCGTCGATCGTGCCGGCAATGTAGTCGTCGAGGGCTTTTTGGAACGGTCGTTGAAAGCTTTCCATGCCGATCGCGATCCTCGCATGCTTCCGATATAAGCCCTCGAGGATCTGGAGTTGCACCTGATGATGCGAGAATCTGTCATGGACTTCTCCGACATAGACAATACTTTTATTCGCGAGTCTCTCAACCACCTCCGAAAGTCCTTTTAAGGTTGACACGTCAATTGCCGTGAGTTCCTGCCTGAGGGTCTTTTCCCTGTCCCGTTCCGACGTTTCAGCGGCCCTGGCGAAATCAAGCCCGTTGGCGGCGCTATGGATGGAGAAGGCGATGGCGGGCAAGAGCAAAGGCAGCAGAGGCAGGATGTTACGGCGGTTGATCATGGGTCCCGAAAATTAACTATCCTGCGGCAATACAAAAGTCCATGCGCGCGGGAAGTGAAGATCTAGCCCCGAGTTGTTCCAGGCGATTGGATTCATGCCGCAATTCTGGTGTTTGTGTTGCTGCCGGTGATACGATCCGTAAACACTGCGAGGGCCTGAAGTCAGTGAGAGGGATTTTGACACTCTTTGCTCCCTGTCGCTGTTTTGCTGTTCGTTCTTCAACTAGGCTTCGATCTAAGAAGTGCCTGGAATGCGAGGGCCGAGGCCGCCCTAAAGCCGGGAAATGCCGGTACCGCGGGCACGAATTCCTCGAGAACGTCGGTGGTTAGGATTAGTATGGCAGATCAAAGAGGGCGAGTTCTATTCACTGCGGCGGATTTTGATAAGTCGCCCCTCGCCTCTTTTTCAAAGAGAGACACCAAGATAGGACTGTGGCTACAAGTCGCAAGGCGAGCAAAGAAGTGCAGCGACGCGACGCAAGATCGTTCTTCTCGCAGAGAGACCTTATCGCCTAGGTGAGCCGGTGGCGGAACATCCAGGACGCCGCTGACAGTGTAACGGTAGCGATCACGGCGAGCGGCCACAGCTCAGGGAACAGCAGGCCGAGAGTCGCGCCCTCGAGATACACCCGGTGCGAGATCTCGATCGCGTAGCGCAATGGGTTGATGAGAGTCGTGTATTGCAGGATCTCCGGCATGCTGCTGATCGGCGTCGTCAATCCAGATAAGAGCGCGAACGGCATCATGATCAGGAATGAGAAGAGCATCGCTTGCTGCATCGTTGCCACAATCGAAGACACCAAAAGGCCGATTCCGACTGCGGCCAGCAGGAATAAGATGAGACCCGCATAGAGGGTCGCGAAAGAGCCGGCGAACGGAATACCGAACCAGAGCTGCGCGACCAGCAGAACGTTCGTTGCCTGTACCAGCCCGATGAGGACCGACGGCAGCGCCTTGCCGGCCATAATCTCGGCGGGACGAAACGGCGTCACCAGCAATTGGTCGAATGTCCCCTCCTCGCGCTCACGTGCGACCGACATCGCCGTCAGCAGCAGCGTTTGCAGCAAGGTTAGCGTGCCGATCAAGGCCGGGATCATGTTCCAACGGGTCTCCATATTTGGGTTGTACCAGGCGCGAGTCGTAACCTGAACCGGCGGCCGGTGTTCACCATGGGCCGCGCGCCATTCGGCGTTGAAACTTTCGACGATCGAGTTAACGTAGCCCATGGCAACGCCCGCGGTGTTGGAGTTTCGGCCGTCAGCGATCACCTGCACGGTGGCCGGAAAACCGGAAAGCAGACGGCGCTCAAAGTCGTGGTCGATCTGGATCACCAACAACGCCCGCCGTTCATCGATATAATCTTTCAAGTCCGCCGGCCGGCTCAGCTCGGCGACGCGGCGGAACACGCCGGACCCGTCGAGCCCGGCGACCAGTTCGCGCGAGGCCGCGCTTCGATCCTGATCGAGCACCGCGTAGGGCACATCGTTGAGGTCGTAGGTTGCCGCATAGCCGAAGATGAGGCATTGAAGTATCGGCGGAACAAAGAGAGTGAAGCGGCCGCGCGGGTCTTTGAGAACCGCCAGCAGCTCTTTGCGTGTAAGAGCGAAGATACGCAGGATCGCGTCGCGCATGTTGCACATCAAGCGAGTTTTTTATGAGTCAGCCTGCGGGTGAGGAAAACTACCAGAGCGGCCATGGCCGCGAGGACGGCGGCATTCGGCAGAATGACGGCCCAGACATCTCCGGCGAGAAAAATCGTTTGCAGCAGCGCGACATAGTATCGCGCCGGCAGCGCGTAGGTAATCAAACGGACCGGCGCCGGCATGCTGCGCAGATCGAATAAAAATCCCGAGAGCATGAGCGCCGGCATGAAGGTCACCAGCACCGTGATCTGGCTCGCTACGAACTGGCTCTTGGTTGCCGACGAAATCAGCAGTCCGATGCCAAGCGCGACCAGCAGGTAGAGCATCGATGCACCGCCCAGCACCAGAATCGAGCCGCGCAACGGTACTTCAAACAAAAATTTGGCGGCGAGGATGCATAGAGCCAGACCGATCATTCCGAGCGCGAAATAGGGAATCGTCTTGCCGAGCAGGATCTCGTCAACGCGGACCGGCGTGACAAACAGGGCCTCCAATGTGCCGCGCTCCCACTCGCGCGCCATCACCATAGCGGTCAGTAAAGCGCCAATGAGCGTCATGATCAGCACAATCAGCCCGGGCACAAGAAAGTAGCGGCTTTCATTGACCTCGTTGAACCACATTCGGCTGTGAACGGCGACGGGCCCGCTCGGCGCATCTTTTCCTTCAGCGGTGAGCCGGGCGGCCCATTGGCCCACGGCGCCTTGAGCGTAGCCCTGAATAATCCGGGCGCGGTTGGCGTCGGTCCCATGCAGGAGGATTTGCACCTCAGCGCCACCAAGGTTAAGGCGCCGCGCGAAATCCGGACGAATGCGCACGATCCCGTCTATCTCGCGCTTGAGCATCAGCTCGCGCGCATGCGCCATCGAGGTCAGAAGTAGCGTGTCAAAGTACCGAGAAAGCTGAAAGCTTGCGGCCAGCTCCGTCGCATCGGGTGACGGGTCTTCCAAGACAACCGCCACCGGCACGTTTGTGACGTCCAGCGACAGCCCGTAGCCAAACAGCAAGATCAACACCACCGGCAGCACGATCCCGATTGCGACACTGCTAGGGTCGCGGACGACTTGACGACCCTCCTTGCGAACCAGTGCCCAGATGCGCCGGCGCCTCGCCGGCAGCCGGTTGTGCGCATGCTGTAACCTCATGCAACCCCTCCGGCGGTCGAGGTGCGGTTGGACTTCTCTCCCCGCGCCAGCTCGACGATAGCGATAAACGCATCTTCCATTGTCCCCTCGCGACCGCCCATGGACGGGGCCTGATGCCGCAGCTCGGCCGGCGTACCCTGCGCCAATACTTTACCGGCATCCATGATCGCAACGCGGTCGCAGTACTCCGCCTCTTCCATGAAGTGAGTGGTGACGATTACCGTGATGCCCTGCTCGGCCAGAGCCGTGATGCGCCGCCAGAATTCGCGGCGGGCCAGCGCATCGACGCCGCTGGTGGGCTCGTCAAGGAACAGAGTCTCCGGCTCATGAAGCAGCGCCGCCGCCATGGCCAATCGTTGCTTGTAGCCGCCGGGCAACTGGCTGCTCGGCAGGCGCGCGAGCGGACCGAGCTCGAAGTGCTGCAGCGCCCAACCGATGCGGTCGCGCTTGCGCCGGCCTTGCATCCCGTAAGCGCTGGCGAAGAAGTCGAGATTTTCAGCTACCGAAAGCTGTCCATAGAGTGAAAATTTCTGCGCCACATAACCGATCCGCTGGCGCGCGGACGCCCGCGCGCGGCGCAGGTCCACGCCTGCGACTTGCAGCGTTCCCGACGTCGCCGGAAGGAGGCCGCAGAGCATGCGAAATGTCGTCGTCTTGCCCGCGCCGTTGGGGCCGAGCAGACCGAAGATCTCGCTTCGGCGGACCTCGAAGCCGACATGATCGACGGCGGTGAAGTTGCCGAAGCGCCGCACGAGATCGCGAACCTGCACTACGACACGATCGGGAGAAGAGGAGACAGGGAGATTGGGAGACAAGGAGACGGGGGCGCCAGGAGACGCGGAGAAGGGGAGACCGGGAGACAAGGAGCGGGAGGGTGCTGTCTCCTCGTCTCCTTGTCTCCTTGTCTCCTTGTCTGTCTTCTGGTTGTCTGTCTTCTCTCGCAGCAACACCATGAAACCATCCTCAAACCGCGGCTCAACCGCAATGACAGAAAGGCCTTTGAGGGGATCCTCTTGTTGATCTCTCCCGGCTTCGGTGGCGGCGCGCACAAAGCGCACGCGGCCTCCGGCGGGGACGGCATCGACGATGCTTGCGGCGTCGAGCAGTTGCGCCTGAAGGCTGCGCGCGCTGTGGCCGGCGGGTGGCTCGGCTAGAAACGTCCGCTGGGCGGCCAACCTGCTCACGTCGGCGGGCTTGCCGTGCGCCAGTATCTTGCCCTGGTGTAGAACGGCGACGTGCCCGCAGCGCTCAGCCTCATCGAGATAAGACGTGCTGAGGAGGACGCTCAGGCCTTGCTCGTTGACTAGTTGTAAAATGATTTCCCACAGCTCTCGGCGCGAGAGGGGATCGACGCCGACGGTAGGCTCATCGAGCAGCAGCATCTGTGGCGCGCGGACCAATGTGCAGGCAAGGCCGAGTTTCTGCTTCATGCCGCCGGAGAGTCTTCCGGCCAAGCGGCCCATGAATGGACCCAGCGCTGTCATTTCCATGAGAGGCGGATAACGCTCCCGTCGCTCCTCAATAGTGACGCCGTGCAGATCGGCGTAGAGATCAAGGTTTTCCTGCACGCTTAAATCCTCGTACAGTCCGAACCTCTGCGGCATGTA
>JBOHVR010000221.1:0-7640 GCA_050735755.1 Binatia bacterium | reverse complement strand
GGATGTGGACATCCGTATATACGAATTATGCCGCCTTTGGCTATCATACGAACAAGTGCCGAATCAGGGACCGCAAACGAATTCCTGACCGGAACGATGCCCTGCCAGATCCTGCGAGTCCGGTTCAAGGCAACACTCCCGCCTTTGCGCCTACCGAGGTTTTCGAGGCGTTCGAGCGATACGCCAAGCTGTTTCACGAGTTCTTTGGCGGTCGCTAATATTTCCAACTCGCGATGCGCCTTGTCGTGCGCGATCTAACCAAGGAGTTTGTAACCGACGAGCGCAAGGCGCGCGCCCTGGCAGGCGTGAACTTCGAGGTGAGAGACGGGGAATTCTTTGGCATTATCGGCCCGACCGGTTGTGGAAAGCCTGCGGCGGCGGAAAATGCGGCACGAGCGCGAGCCCGTAATCCTCACTCTAACGGGTGGCAATGAAAGAGCGGTGCCTGGGGATGGAGGTCGAGGTGGCCTACAATATTCCATAATATTTTCTCAGGCAGCGGGTTCCTTTAACTGCTGTTCCGTTCCGAAAACCGTTTGATCCGTCGCCATACTTCGCTGCATCGCTGCGCGCAAAAAACGTCAACGTGTTCGATCGCTTCAAGCTGGAAACCTTTTCTTCTCTGCGCCATCGCGATTTTCGCTATCTGTGGATCGGGACCTCCATGATGAGCGGCGGCCAGTGGATTCAACAGGTGACGTTGAATTGGCTGATGTACGAAATGACGAATTCCGCGGTCTTGCTCGGGCTCCTCAATGGGGTGCGCGCCTTCCCGTTTCTGATCTCGAGTCCTATTGCCGGCGTGGCGGCCGACCGCATGGATCGGCGCAAGCTCATGGTGATCACGCAATATTTCCTCATGGTCATGGCGTTTCTGATGGGGATTTTGGTGGCTTCGGGCCGGTTGGAAGTATGGCACTTACTTGTAGTGACGTTCATCAGCGGATTGGCATGGGGGTTTAGTGAGCCGGTGCGGCTAAGCATGGTGCCGGACCTGGTTCCAAGGGACGAGTTGACGCGAGCGATTGCTCTCAACTCGGTCGCCTTCAACGCGACCAAAGTTCTCGGGCCGGCTCTGGGAGGGACTCTCATTGCTCTTTTTGGCCCCGCCGGAAACTTCTTTGTTCAAGGAGTGGCCTATTTTGGAGTGCTGTTGACCCTGTATTCGATTCAGTTTCCCGCAACGCCTAACGAAGCGCGGCGCTCTTCGGCATTCGCCAACCTCAAAGAAGGGTTAACGTATGTAGGGTCGACACCGACCGTCCTGGCGCTTTTGGGAGGGGACCTGGTCTTAAGGGTTTTCGTCGTTCCGTACATGGCGTTGATGCCGATCTTCCAAAAGGACGTCTTCCATGTGGGGCCCGAGGGACTTGGGATGCTTGTGGCTGCCGCCGGTTTTGGCGCTGTGCTCGGAGTTCTCACCCTGGCCTCCGCTGCCAACCATTTACCTCGCAAGGGGTTGGTGCTGATCTGGGGCGAGATTGTGCTCGGAATTTTTCTGGTTCTTTTCTCCTTTGTCACATCGTTCCCGCTGGCGTTGATCCTTCTTGTCGGCGTGGGATACTGGCAAATTGTCTCCATGGTCATGGCCAATACGTTAATTCAAATCATTGTTCCTGATGCGCTGCGCGGCCGCGTCATAGGGCTTTATATGCTCGACCGCGGACTCATTCCCGCAGGCTCGTTGCTTTCAGGGTTGACCGCACATTTTCTTGGCGCTCCAGCCACGGTCGGCATCATGGGCGTTTTTGTGGTTCTGCTCGCGCTGGGTCTGGGTTATGGGACGCCGCTGGTCCGAAAAATCGAGGCTTAGGACCGCTGCAATCCGCGAAGATTTCCGATATTCTTTTCCTCTGGCTCAAATAGCAGGAAGTTTGGCATAATATCGCAGGACCAAGGAGGGAGGATAGTCGAATGAGGCACCGTATTTTTGCAAGATCCGTTTGGATGACCATTTTCCTGATGGGTGCGGTGGTCGGGCGCGCGATCGGTCAGGACTTTGGAGCGATTCTTGCCGCTCCCGACCGCCCGGATACAGAACGAGCCCTCGATCCCATCCGTAAGCCCGGGGAGATGCTCAAATTCTACGGCGTGAAACCCGGTGACAAGGTTGCGGATCTTATGGCGGCGCGGGGCTATTACACGGCAATTCTCGCGCGCGTGGTGGGAAGCGGCGGTGTGGTCTATTCGGTTAGCCCGACGCTGCGCAAAGAATTGACCGAGCGGCTGAAGAACCCTGAATACGCGAACGTCAAGGCGGTCGAGGGAAAGATGGATCAGTTCGAATTACCGGCCAACACGCTCGACTTCGTGCTGATCAACCTCAACTACCACGATCTTGCGCCTGAAACGCGCATGGGAATGAACAAAAGGGTGTACGCCGCGCTGAGACCCGGGGGCGTTTATGGGGTTGTGGACCACTCGGCAAAAGAGGGCAGCGGCAATGAAGTCGCGAAAACCCAGCACCGCATTGACAAGGCCATGGTGGTTAAGGAAGTCACGGAAGCAGGTTTCCGTTTGACCTCGGAAGGGGAGATGCTCAGGAACCCGAATGACGCGCGCACCGAGAGTGTTATGGTTGACCGCGGCAAGAGCGATCGCTTCGTGCTGCGCTTCGAGAAGGCAAGATAAATTGCACTATGTTTCGCGCCGACTAATACGCTTGGCCAAAACGAAAGATCACGTACACGCGTGGTTTCGGGCCGGTGTCCCGACCGTTTAAAGCGGAGGAATTATGGATAGAAAATTTACCATGGCGGCGATTGTCCTCGTGGTTATCTTGATCGCCGTTGGCGGCGTGCTGATCGGTCGCAGCCTGGTCGGGCGCGGCGATGATTCGAATGTGGCTGCGTTGCTCGATGAGAAAACGAGAGAGCTGGAGGACAAAAACAGGCAGATCCAGGATTTAGAGAAACAGGCGGAGCAACTGCGCAAGGACGTCGAGGAGAGCGCAAAACAAATTGCCGGTTTGCAAGACCGGGTCGATCAAACCAATCGAGGACTTGCGTCCATGCAGGAAAAGCTCAAGACGGCAACGCGCCCGTCTCAGGGATCCCGCGACACGATGGCCTCCGCGCCTGCGGGCGCTTCTGCCGATGCGGGCAGCTACACCGTCAACCGCTCGACTTCCGTGTTTGAAGCGGCCTCTTCCAGCTCACGGAAAATTACGACCATCCCTAAAGGGACAAAAGTCAACGTTGTAAGATCGGTCGGCGACTGGCTTGAGGTGCGCTCCAAGCATGGGAATCCCCCGGGTTACATTCGCCGCGAAGACGCGACCTACATGGGCGCCAACTAAAGTCTTTCCGCTCTCATTTTTCCCAAGGTTTCTCGATGGGGAGATCCAAGCGGTCGCCCCATTCTTTCCACGAGCCGAGGTAGTTGCGCACCTTGGGATAGCCGATCAGTCTCAAGGCGAGATAACTGTGCGATGAGCGATAGCCCCCCTGGCAATAGGGGATAATCTCCTTGTCCGGCGTGACGCCGAGGTTTCGATACATGGTTTCAAGCTGGTTTTGCGACTTGAACTTTCCTTCCGGATCGAGATTTTGCGTCCATTCAAGGTGAACGGCGCCCGGAATGGCGCCGCCGCGCGCGGCCCGAATATTTCGTCCCATGTATTCAGCTTCGCTGCGGGTATCCAGGATTTGCACGTCGTTGCGCCCGAGCGAGCGATAGAGGTAGTCCACGGCGGCGAGGATGGGATCCTTTTGCGCGTGCTTGAACTGCGCCGGCTTAGGAGGGGAAACGGCGGTTGTGACTTCGTAACCGGATTGGCGCCATGCGTGGATGCCGCCGTCGAGCAGGCTAACGCGGGGATGGCCGAAATATTCCAGGAACCAGAAGGCTCGCGCCGCGCGCATCCCGGAAGTCTCTTCGTAGACGACGACCTCTTTCTCGTGATTGACTCCGCGCAGCTCGAACAGATGCAGCATCATCCACATGAATGCTTTTAGAGGAGCCGGAGTGGTGTCAATAATACTGATTCCGAAAAGATCGAAATGAACTGCGCCCGGAATGTGGCCCCGGCAAAACTCCTCCGCCGTGCGCGCGTCAATGACGCATAGCTCCGGCCGGCCGAGCTTCGGCTTGAGTTGGTCGGGAGTTGTGAGCAACGTTTTTGGATTGTAGTCTAAGTCAGGCATAGCGGACGTATATCATTCCTGAGAAGGTGGCTCAATGGCAATGAATCATGTTCGGCCAAAACAGTTGAATGAAATTCCTGCCTGCGCGCGTAAGTTAAGGATCGCCGTTGTAATTGCAGTAAGCTACTTTGTTCTCTGCGCGTTTGTTTATCGGGTGGCGCTGCCGGGACGAAAGATCACCTTTCCGCGCGACCATTTCTCGCACCCCGAGTTCAAAACCGAGTGGTGGTATTACACGGGTCATCTCGAAACTCAGGAGGGTGAATCCTACGGTTACCAGGTTACCTTTTTCCGGTACGGGCTACGCGACCGGCAAAAGGAGGACGCTGAGAATCCGCCTCTTTTTACGGATCTCTATCTGGCGCACTTTGCCCTTTCCGATAAACGCGGCAAGAAGTTCACCTTCGACGAGCGGGCCAACCGTGGGTATGGCGACAAAGCCGGCGCTTTAACCGACCGATATCTGGTTTGGAATGAAGATTGGAAGGTAGAGGGAAAAACGAGTGGACACTTTATTGAGGTGCGGAATCGGGACACCGCTTTAAAGCTGGAACTGACACTCCTGAAACCACCTGTCCTGCATGGCCTCGACGGTCTGAGCCAAAAAGGTGAAGGTGAAGGCAGAGCTTCTTACTATTATTCCTTGACCCGGCTCAAAACAGCAGGGGAGATGATCACTGCAGGGAAAAAGACCAAGGTCCATGGGCTCAGTTGGATGGACCATGAGTTTGCCAGCAATCAGTTGGCAGAGAATCAAGTAGGATGGGACTGGTTCAGCCTCCAACTCGATAATCAGACGGAGATCATGCTTTACCAACTCCGCCGGAAAGACGGCTCAGTTGATCCTTACTCCAGCGGCACGATTGTGTATGAGAATGGGAGCGCGCGACATCTCAAGCTGGCGGATTTTAAGATCGAGGTGTTGGAGCGGTGGAAGAGCCCGAAGAGTGGCGGTGTTTACCCGATGAAATGGAAAGTGACGATCCCGTCCGAATCGTTGCAGCTAGCGATCGTTCCGTTTTTTTCGGGACAGGAACTGGATACCCGCAAGAGCACTCAGGTCACGTATTGGGAAGGAGCCGCCGCGGTGACTGGAACGCGCAGCCAAAGCTCGGTCGCCGGAATGGGTTACGTGGAGATGACGGGTTACGCGGGCAAGCTCAGAGTATGAACACGGGCGGGCTCAATTGCTGGATTGAACGATGATATTGTTAGCAACCTTGCTAACCCTGGGCGTCTTCAGGGCGATTTCGGTAGCGCGCTCCTTCAGCTCGTCGGTCTCAACGGTGCCTGTCAGATAGACCACTCTCTCGATCGTGTCCACTTTGATTTTGCCTGCCAGTTCCGGATCGGCGGCGAGATTGGACTGCAACGCGTTTGTAATCGAGCGATCATCGAACAAATCGCCGAGTTTCATTTTATCGAGCCTCTGCAGCGACAGTTGGCGCATCTCGCAACCGGCTATCACGAACAGGATAGCCGCGGCCAGCGCGAGGAACGATCCCGTCAGCCGCGCTGCTGTGCCTTCAGAGAGTATCTGACCTCTATTCCGGGCTTGAGGTCGGCAACCGAATAATGTGCTTTTTAAGCTGTGCAATGGAACCCTCGCACGCCGCAATCAGCCGGTGTTTCTATTTTGGTTCAGGCCGAAGCGATTCAGGAAAATATCGCGATGGCGACCAGACGTTGGCAGTAAAGTTCCGGCAGCCGAGGATGCGCAGCTCGCGCATGATACGGATGTAATCGGGTGAGTCAATGAAATCGCGCCAATTCTCTAACGATTCAAAATCGATTGTGATCGCAACCTGCGGGGTGACTTCGAGCGGGTTGCGATAATTGCGAATCTCAATGACGCCCTGATGCGATAACGTCGTGGGCAACCAGTCGTTTCGGGCTTTGTTCGCGTAGATGGTCAGATTTGCTTTTTGATCCGGCAGGTCCCATTGAATGACGAAGTGCACCATTATTGCATCCCCCTTACGAGGCCGCCATCGATCTGGGTGGTTGTGCCTGTGAGGTAGCTGGCGCGTTCCGATCCGAGAAAGACGACCAGGTCCGCAACTTCCTCGCAAGTTCCATAGCGGCCCAACGGAATCTCCTCCTGCATCTCCCTGTGAATTTGCTCGACCGGACGCTTGAGACGCTCCGCCCGGGCCAGATTCAGCTTGCGGGCGCGCTCGGTGTCGATTCTTCCGGGGCAGATGTTGTTAAACAAGATTTTGTCTCGCGCCAGCTCCCGCGAGAGAGTCTTGGCGAGGCCGATCACAGCGCTGCGAATCGCGTTGGAAAGAACCAGGCCAGCGATAGGCTCCTTCACGGAATAAGAAGTGATGTTGATCACGCGGCCTCCACCGGCTTGACGCATGTGCGGAACCGCTTCCCGCGCGAGTCTCATGGCGCTCAGAAAACTCAACCGGAAAGCATTTTCCCAGTCTTCATCCGTAAATTTCATGAACTCACCCGGCGGCGGGCCGCCCGCATTACAGACGACGACATCGACCCGGCCGAGCCGTTCGGCGCTGGCGGCCACAAACCGCTTAATATCTTCGGCCCGAGTCATATCGGCAACTATCGCCAAGACCTCTCCGCCCGACTCGCGTCGAATCTCTCCGGCCGCTTCATTGAGCGTCGCTTCCCCGCGGGCGCACATGCTCACTTTCGCCCCTTCGCGCGCGAAACTACGCGCGATCGCCCGACCCATTCCCTGGCTCGCGCCCGAAACTAATGCCACTTTCCCGTTCAGACCTAAATCCATTGCCTCCCTTTCCGATTTCCGAGTTTAGCTCTCGGCTTTTAGATCGAATCCGAGATTAGCAATCCTCCATCCGCGAGCTTCGATCCGCGAATTCATTTCTGTGTCCAGTAAATGTTCGTGCTGAAGTCGGGGTCCAGGCGCATGATGTAGAGCGCCAGCATCCCGTGCGCGCCGAGCCGGCGCAGACGTCTCGGGTCATGGGAGCTGAGAGCTTCCCGTTCCTCCTCAGTGAGTTCGTATTCCTTGACCGTTGCCTGCAGGTTGCCCATGGCGTGCTCCAAGACGGATTCATTCATCTTGAGGTCAAAGAGAAATCGATTCAGGTGATAGCTGCTCATGACACCTCCGGTGCAGTTTCGGGTTTTTGGTTTCGGGTCTCTGGTTACAGGTCGGAATCTGGAGTTTATAACTCGAAAGCCGAAACTCGAGACGCAAAACTATATTAGCCTCCAGCTCGCAAAACCCCACCCGGTAGCGACGTGGTCGGGCATGTACGACGTGTTTTCCGCCCTGGCCGACCCTACGGTTCCGAGAACGACCATCCAGTTCAAGAATTCAGAATCTCCAGCTTTCAGCAATTCTTCGAGAGAATAATCGGCCAGCTCCCGTCCTTTGCCCTCGCGCATGATCTCCAAAAGCTTGTGGTCGAATCCGGTATCGATCTCGCCGATTCTGGGTGACCCGGGGAAATGAGACAGCCCGCCCGTGGCCAGAATGGCGATGCGCTCGGCGCGCTGAAC
>JBOHVR010000220.1:0-3272 GCA_050735755.1 Binatia bacterium | reverse complement strand
GACCTTTTGTCGCTCTTGCTTTAACTCGTAAATATTAACTGTCATTCTCTTTGCTCCTCTGGTGCCGGTCTTAGCCTGGGCCAGAGGGAGCGTCCTGGGGCTTCGTTTCTCTGGTGCTCGCGGCTCGATTCCAGCCGCGATTGGTTGTTACTCACTGTCAATTTCAAAAGGCCTGTTCCGCGAATCTCGGAAACGGCTTCGATTGTGAAAAATTCGCTGTTAAGCAGCACGCGCTGCCCGCGGCGAACCGAGGGATGATAGCGAATAGTCAGCGTGTCATCATCGTTAATCTCCGCCCAAATGCGGCAGAGAAAATCCCAGCGGTCAACCCATACGCAGTTCAACCGATCGCGCAAATAAACCGGAAATTGAATTTCGACTTTCTGGCGCATCAATTCCAGGCCGCCGCCTGCGCCCGCTTGCGCGCCATGGCCGCCGTCAAAAGCGCGTCCAAAACCAGCCGGCAGAAGTCCACAGACGCGCTCTCTATCACCGTGACGCCAGAACTGGCGCTACGGTTCTTGTCTCTATATTCGTTGACGATCATCGTGAAAAACAGAATGGCCTGCAGGAGGTCCTCATTCTCGGCGCCAACAGGGATCGCAACTTCGATTTCACCGCCGGTGTTCAACGCCCGGTTTAGCTCGGCAAATATCGCGTTTTGTTGCTGCACGAATCCCTCACAGCACAGCCGCAAGGCGGCCATGTCAGCGGTTGGGATGGTGTCCAGATTGAATTTAGGTTGCATCGGTAGACACTCCCATCAAAAAGTTGGTATTTGTACATTGATTGTACAGGTCCGATAGACAACTAATGGCAAAAACGAACAAATGACGGAGTAGGGGAGAGAGAGTTTTCCCTCTAGGAATTGTCAACGAATGGTTAAGCGCTAGACATGTCCAAGTCTGGAAATCGTGTGTGCCCCTAAAAGGGTACCGGGGGTTCAAATCCCCCCCTCTCCGCCACAATTAGTTCAACCCTCAACCGCGTATCTTTGAGCTGGGTTTCACTCCCGAAATCCTTGAACGGCTTCGCAAATCGGCAGGGGGTAGATGCAGCTATGAGCGCCACGAACGGCCCGGAGTTCACCTATCTCACGATCAAAAAGGGCACCTGTTACGTCCTGCTCGTATATGACGTGGCGCTCTCCATTGATTTGGATCGAGTCGAGCAGCGTGCGACGCAAACAAAACAGCGCCAAACTATCAAACAGGGGAGGCGTAGCCCGAAACATTTTGTGTACAATGCGCCGCTGCGGCTGACCGAAGAGGCTCAGGTTCTACCGGTAGGGCCGTTGTGGACGATTCCGGTGGTGGACACAGTGCTGTACGACTTTGGCGCGGTCACTGTGGTGTACGGCGTGGATATCAACGGGCCGTTTTCGCGGCTCGCGGAACTGAGTCTTAACCTTTATGACAACGAAACTCTGTTGGCGGATTCAAAGAAGCGCGTGGCCGAGCTTCTGCAGGACATCCAGGGACTGGTGCAAAGGCACGGTATTTCAGAAACAGTAGAAGATTACGTTGTCTTTCACATTGAATCGCTGCCGGAGGGCGTCCCAATTCAACGTTTCGTCACCGAACACGAACAGGAAATCGCCCGGACTCTCAGAGCCGAAACGCAGATTCTTTCAGCGGACGAAGTACAGGATGTCATGAGTGGGCGAATTTCGTATGGCTTAAACGACGTAACCATAGTGGACTGGAATGCCGCGCTTGTAGTTGATCCAGAAGGCGAGGATATTTATGCGGTGTTGGAGCTTGCTAACGTAGAGCTTTTGGAGATGCGTTACTTGGATCAGTCGCTCGACAGAGCCCTGGAACGGTCCTATGCGCTCTTGACGCGGAGCCGGTGGAAGCCGGGATTACGCTCTGGGTTTGCGGACATGAAACAAATCGGCAAATTGCAGGTTGACAGCGCGGTTCTTTTTGAAGGGGTCAACAATTCGCTGAAGTTGCTGGGCGACCAATACCTCGCTCGGGTTTATCGCCTAGTATCACAACGATTTCACTTGGCGGAGTGGGACGAGACTATCATTCGCAAGTTGGACACTCTTGAGAGCATTTATGAAAAGATTTCCGATCAGGTGTCGAACTTGCGCGTCGAGGTGCTCGAATGGATCATCATCATTCTGATCGCGGTGTCGATCGCGTTGCCTTTCTTTTTTGAAATGCCGCACTAAGAAAAGTTTCCTCGACTGTCTTTCTATGTTATGGTGACGGGGATACGGATTCCGCAGCTAAATTTGATCCTTCGGGTTAAGTCTTCATTTGTTTTGAGGATGTCGATTGCTGATAGCCGGGTCCTGTGCAAGGCGGTGCCGTGAACTCCGTCAGGTCCGGAAGGAAGCAGCGGTAACGGATTCTCCCCTGTGCCACAGGAAAACCTGGTTGTCAGCAATGGACATCCTTAAAAAAATAAAAATTAGGAAGTAAAGATCAAAATGAAAACGAGAAAGCCTTCGACGATTCGATCTCTGCTTTTGCCCTAGCCCGATGTCGTACTTGGTGCTGGCGCGCAAATGGCGCCCCTTGCGTTTTGAGGATGTCGCGGGACAGGAGCATATCACCCGCATTCTCGTCAACGCGATCCGCGCCGACCGTATTGCGCACGCGTATTTGTTTAGCGGCATACGCGGTGTCGGTAAGACCACGGCGGCGCGCATCCTGGCAAAAGCCCTCAATTGCGTGGAAGGTCCAACGGCCGACCCATGCAATCAGTGTGATCGTTGTCAGGAAATCTCCCGCGGCAGCTCCATCGACGTCTACGAGATTGACGGGGCGTCGAACCGGGGGATCGATGAAGTCCGCGAGATCATTGAAAACGTGCGCTACCAACCGGCGAAGAGCCGGTTCAAGATTTATATCATTGACGAAGTTCATCAGGTGACGAAAGACGCTTTCAACGCGCTGCTCAAAACCCTGGAAGAGCCGCCCCCCTTCGCAAAATTTATCCTGGCCACGACCGAGCCGCATCGGCTTCCGGAGACGATTCTTTCGCGTTGCCAGCGTTTGGATTTCCGGCGCATCGCGGTGCGTGAAATCGTCCACCGGCTCAAGCAGATTGCCGAGGCGGAGAACCTCCGGATCGCCGAGGGCGCTCTTCTCCTCATTGCCCGGGAAGCGGACGGGAGCATGCGTGACGCGCAATCTCTTCTCGAGCAGGTCCTGTCTTATGCCGGTCCTGCTGCCGGGCAGGGGCAAGCGCATCAGGAGATCGACGAGCGGATGCTGGGGGATATCCTGGGAATCACACAACGCAAGGTCCTTTAC
>JBOHVR010000219.1:0-7522 GCA_050735755.1 Binatia bacterium | reverse complement strand
TGAGGATCGAGGATGGAGGATAGAAGATAGCGATCTGCCATCCCTTATCTTCTAACCCCCATCTTCTCTTCGAGGACTTCGACCATCATGCGGATAAAGAGCGGATGGTCATTGACGCAGCGCGCGCGGTAGAAGCCGATTCCCGAATTGTCAGCGACTCCACGGCCTTCAATATCCAGATCGTAAAGGACCTCAACGTGATCGCAAACGAAGCCAATGGGCGCAACGACGATGTGCGCCACGCCCCGAGCAGCAAAATCGTGAATCATGGAAAGCACATCGGGTTCTAACCACGCCTCGCGCGGATTTCCGCTGCGGCTTTGGTAAGCCACCCTCCAGAGCGAGTGACCGAGCTGGGCGGCGATCAAACTAGCGGTTTCGCGGATCTGTTCCACATAAGGAGACCGATCCGCCATGGCTACCGGCACGCTATGCGCGGTGAATACCAAAGGCGTTGAGGCGAGGCGTTCACGGGAAATTTTTTCCAATTCATCCCTGATCAATTGCGTCCATGCCTGGATAAACAGCGGCTGCCCATGCCAGCCCGGACAGTAATCGATTTCGGGACAGCGCTCTCCCAGCCCATCCCGGGCCGCCGCAACGCTTTTTTGATATCTTTCCCAGCTTGCTTCGGTTTGGTGTGGCGAAAGAATCAAACCGAGCGCCCTTTTCACATCTGCGGTTGCCATGCGCTCTAAGGTCTCGCGGATAAATGGGGAGGCAAACCGCATCCCGACGTAAACCGGCAAAGCAGAACCTGCCTCTTTGAGGGAAATCTCTAACGCAGCGGCTTGCCGGAAGGTCAATTCATTCAGCGGTGAACGACCTCCGACCGCCTCGTAGTGATGCGCTATTTCTTCAAAACGGGAGGGCGCAACGGGCACGCCATGCAGGACGCGCGCGAGAAAGGGTCGAATCTCTCCGGGCGATTCGGGCCCGCCAAACGCGAGCAGCAAGACAGCATCATAAGCACGCGCCACGGGACAGCTCATCTTGAACTGAGTTGATGCACCGCATCGACCAGAGCAATCACATTATCCACCGGCGTTTCCGGCAAAACTCCATGTCCTAAATTGAAGATATGGCCCGGCCTGCCGCCGGCGCGTTGAAGGATCTCCCGCGTGTGGCGCCGAATCTCGTCTTGGGGCGCAAGCAACATAAGCGGGTCCAGATTCCCCTGAACACCCACATCATAACCCACGCGTTCCCATGCTTCATCGAGATCGACACGCCAATCCAGTCCGATGACGTTTCCGCCCGCCGCGCGGATCACTTGCAGCATTCCGCCGGTACCCGTGGTGAAGTGAATCACTGGGATTCCAGATTCAATCCTGCTGAATAAGACCTGCATGTGCGGCAATACGTAAGCGCGATAGTCTTCCGGGGCCAGGCAGCCCACCCAGCTATCGAAGATCTGCATTGCCTGAGCGCCGGCGCGGATTTGCGCATTGACGTGGCTCGCTATTAGGCGCACTAGCCGCTCCATCAGCGCGCGCCACGCTCCCGGGTCCGCGTGAAGGAAGCGTTTGGTCTTTGCGAATTGGCGGGAACCGCGCCCTTCGATGAGGTAGGACGCCAAAGTGAAAGGCGCGCCGGCAAACCCGATCAAAGGGACCTTCTCATGAAGCGCTGCGCGGCTCTTTCGCATCGCTTCGTACACGAAAGGCAAGGCCACGGCCGGATCAAATTCTCTCAGCGCATCTACATCCGCGCCGCCGCGCACGGGCTCGTGGAAAACCGGCCCGTCTCCATGGGTATAGGCGAGTCCCCGGCCTAAAGGCTCGAGTAGAAGCAGAATATCCGAGAATAAGATGGCGGCGTCGACATCGAGACGCTCAACAGCGGTGACCGTAATCTCGCAGGCCAGATCGGGCCGCTTGCAGAGGTCGAGAAAGGCAAAGCGCGCGCGCAACTGGCGATATTCCTCCATGTAGCGGCCTGCCTGGCGCATGAGCCAAACGGGGGTGTAAGGTGTCTTCTCCCGCCGGCAGGCGGTCAGAAACGTGTCGTTCTTCACCCAATCAATCTCCGGGTTCTTGAGCCCGGTTGGCTTAGCACAGAAGGATACCGCCGACAAGGCAACGAGGGCCAACACCAGCAGGATAGCTCCGGAAGCTTGCCAGCAGCCTCGCTGAAAAATATCATAAACCCACATGCCTTCAACTCAGGAATCCTTTTCGCTCTACGTCCACATCCCTTACTGCATCAAGAAATGCCCTTACTGCGACTTCAACGTGCATGTCGCGCCCGTTCTTCCCGAAAGAGAATACACCGCCGCGCTGATCGCGGAGTTGGAATCCTACTGCCGTTCATCCGATTGGCAGCGCAGGAGTTTGCAAAGCATTTTCTTTGGCGGCGGAACGCCGTCGATGTTTGCGCCGGATAATATTGGCAGAGTCATTGAAAGAGCCTCTCGGCTCTTTCCCTTTGAGAAAGAAATCGAGATATCTCTCGAAGCCAATCCCGACAGAGATGATTGCGCGCGTCTTCCCCGCTTCCGCTCTTGCGGGGTGAACCGGATCAGCATCGGCGCCCAATCCTTCCAGCTCCGCTTGCTAAAATATCTCGGGCGGCTGCACACCGCGGATGAAACCCGCCGCGCCTTACACACTGCGTGCGGCGCCGGTTACGAGAGCATCAGCCTTGATCTCATCTACGCCGTCCCTTCGCAGTCACTGACGGAACTGGAAGCCGATCTACTCGAGGCGCTTAGTTTCGCCCCTCATCATCTTTCTGCCTACAATCTGACCTTCGAAGAAGGCACTCCTGTTGGCAGGGACTACCGCGCCGGAAAAATTCAATCTCTACCCGAAGACACTGAAATCGCCATGGCAAAGCTTATCGAAGATATGGCCGCGGCGCATGGTCTTGAGCGTTATGAGATCTCCAACTACGCAAAGCCCGGGTTCCAGTCCTGCCACAACAAGAACTACTGGTTAGGCGGTGACTATCTCGGCATCGGCGCCGGCGCGCACAGCTACAAGCGCGTCGGCAACGGCGGCATGGTCTGGGGCCGGAGGTGGCGAAACGAAAAAAGCCCGCGTCGCTACATGAATCAAGTGAGAGAGATGGCCAAGGCCGTATCCAGCAGCGAGGAAATCGACAAGGCACGAGCCGCTGGGGAGTTCATGTTTTTGGGACTTCGAATGATGCAAGGAATCTCGCCGCAAGAGTTCTCGCGCCGGTTTGGGCAGCCTCCAGACGATCTCTATTCGGTCATTAGCGATCTCCTCAACGACGGTCTCATGGAGAAAGCCGGCTCCCGCCTGCGCTTGACCTCGAACGGGCTCCTGGTCGCGAACTCAATCTTCGTTCACTTTGTCTAAGGTATGGCGATCCCGCCAGTCGCGACAAAAACTCGTCACAACGACACAAAATTGTCAACGAAGTTGCCGGAACGACGCGGGCCCCGCCGAATCAATATGCCGGAGATCAAGGGGTTTCCTCATAGGTAGGACCCGGGTTGTAGGTTGGTTCGGATTTTGCGTTTGCCACGCTGGCATCGTTGCTCTCGAAGTTCAATATTACACAGGAGTGATAAAATGAAGAAACAAGGGTTATCGAGTCCGCTTCTCGCCCTTCTTTTGGCTACAGTTCTCATCGCTGGCTGCTCCGGTGGTCCGTTGACAACCCGGGAAAAGGGCGCCGGCATAGGCGCTATTGGCGGCGCCGCAGCAGGTGGGCTGATCGGCGCCACCGTCGGCCATCCAGGAGCCGGCGCCGCGATTGGCGGCGGGCTGGGCTTGGGAGCTGGCGCGTTGATAGGTGATTACATGCAGGGGCAGGAAAAACAGCAACAGCAGCAAATCCAGCGCAATCAATCAGATATCGAACGCCAGCGTCTCGAGGCTGAACGGTTACGCAAACAGCAGCAACCGGAGTATTAGAGCCGTCTCATAAAGCAGAGGAGAGAGCAAACCAGGGCGTTAGGACGCAAAGCAGAGGGCACGAAAAGTAAATCCCTGTTCGAGGTAAAAAATGCAAAACCCCTACCAACGTCATAGTTACAAAGATCTGCTTCTCGCGCCGGCTTTTTTCTTTTTGTTGGTGCTCGGCTGGCACGACCAATTGCCGGCGCTGAATGACAAGCGCCCGGACACTTTTTTGCCTGAGGAGCGTCGGATCATCAGCGAATACTTCACCCGACACAAAACAAAAGGACTTCCTCCGGGATTGGCCAAGAGAGGCGGTAAGCTTCCTCCGGGACTGCAGAAACATCTCGAGCGTAACGGCACGCTTCCTCCCGGCTTGCAAAAGCGGCTGGAACCGATTCCCGGCGATTTGGATCGGCGACTTCCGCGCATTCCGGAGAGTTGGACTCGAGTTATCCTCGGGCGCGATGTGCTGCTAATCGAACGCCGCACCAACCGCATCCTGGATATCATCGAAAACGTGATTGGCTTGGCGACCGAACGCTAAGGACCTTCCGATCCTAATGGATCCCCTGACTCCCTAAAAGACCGACTGCTTGCAACCGGAGTCAAGAGCTAAAGGCCGTACAGGGCCGCGGCGTTGTCGCGAATGACCTTCTTTTTCAGCGCCGGTGCAAGGTGACCGGTCTCCTTCTCTATAATCTCCTTTGAAAATGGCCAGGTGCTATCGGGATGTGGGTAATCCGATCCCCACATCATGTGACCCTCACCGAAAAACTCGACCAAGCGCAATCCCACGGCGTCCGATTGATAGGTCGCCCAAACCTGCCGCTTGAACACCTCGCTCGGTAGCTCTTTTAGGGGGATGTCCTCACTCTTCTTCCTCTCGAATTGTCTGCGGTAGCGGTAGTCCATCTCTTGAACGACGAACGGGATCCAGCCGGTGCCAGACTCGGCGAGGCAGAACTTCAATTTGGGATGCCGCTCCAACGTTCCGAAGTTGAACAAATTTACAAAGGGATTGAAAAATGAGGTCGCGCCATTGCTTAGCCCCATATCGAATGTCATTTGACGCTGATCAGGCTTGAGCGCGTCCATCGTGGCCCTGACCGTTCCCGATTGCACGCTGCCGCCAACGTGGTACGACACGACAATGCCCGTCTCCTCGGCAGTGTCCCAGAACACGTCCCAAGGTCGAAGGTACATATCAATCGTGACATCGTTGACCAGGAAGTTTGCTTCGCGGAAGCCCAACTTTGCCGCCCGGGTGACCTCGTCCTTGGCGGCTTCCGGATCAACGGGAGAGAGCATCGCTACGGGGAAGAAACGCTTTGGTGCTGCCCGACCGAACTCGATCGCCCAATCGTTGTAAGCCTGAACGCAGGCATTTCTCAGGATGGGCTCGCCCACTTGCATCGCGATAATCGGCGGAAACATGAGCGACGCCTCGACTCCGTCCCGATCCATATCAGCGAGGCGTTTTTCCGGAGTGGTTGGCCGCTGGGGTTCACCGACTCCCCCTCTATCCAAAGCCAGCGGATTTCGCTTGGGCCGTGAAAACCACCGCTCTCCGCGATAATCTCCCCACGTCTCGTCATCGCAGACCCAGTACTCGCCCCGTTCGCCCCTGTCCTCGACGTGCGGCGCGCGATTCTTCAACGAGTTGGGCAGGCGCTCCGTCCATAAATCTTTGGGCAAATACCCCAAGTCAATGTGATCGTCCGCCGAAATCATCATGTATTCCATTTTGAATGCTCCTTCTCGGTGTATACTCCTACTCGGCTATTAGCTTGGAATCATTATCCGCCCGGATACAACCTCGGACACACCGCGCTAGGTTTGTCCGGCAACGGGTGTTGTTTTTCTGAGGGACTCAATTGCGCGCGGGACGACGCCAAAATTTGTCGAATCGGCTGCCATCGCGGGAACGGTCGCTTCTTGCGCACGCGCTTCTCATTGAGCTCTGCAGTCACCCCACAAAATCGTTAAGCTCCTGCCATCAACCCTCTTGCGAAAAAGCAAACAGGTCAACTGCTCGGAGTCTAACCCTAAGCCTGCGGCCGCGCTCAGGATAACCTCCGCCGCAGGATCGTCGCCGTAACTCACTTCGGTTAGCCGAAACGTTCCGTTTTGGCAAGCGCCGCTGGCTGACGAGTCTCATCGAACCCCGCAGAGATCCGTCATGATCTCGCGGAATTATTCGCGAGCTCTCTTTGTTTTTTCTCACCGGAGCCTGTGCTCGCTTCCGATCCAGGCACAAGTCTCGCCCTACTCGAGACATCTTGACACCACCCTGGATATCGGAATAGATACCGGACCATTTAGGATTGAGCACCAAACAGCAGAATAAGTTTCGTAAGGAGCATGATGGATAAAAAATATTTCGTCGATGCCGCGGGTCAGATCAGACAAGTCAAGCGGACCTTTTACAAACAATGGCAGGAGACAGAGGGAATCCCGGTCTTCGAGGGGTATTCCGTAGAAGACGTCAACAGTCTTTCTCTGGGCGCCTGGGACCGCAAGGGCGGCAAAGGATGTTTTATCAATCTGGTCGGATCCGAGGAAATAAACGATTTCTACCTATGCGAGATCCCTGCCGGTGGCAACCTCAAGCCACAAAAACATTTCTATGAAGAACAAGTCTATATCCTCGAAGGGCGCGGAGCCACGACGGTATGGAACGACGGAGGCCCGAAGCGAACGTTTGAGTGGCAGGAGGGCAGCCTGTTCTCGCCGCCGCTCAATTCCTGGTATCAGCACTTCAATGGCCAGGGAGACAAACCCGCCAGGTATCTCGCGATGACGATGGCTCCAACCGTGTTGAATCTGTTCCGCGACCTCGATCTCGTCTTCCACAACGATTACGTGTTCAGAAACAGGTTCAACGCGGAAGAGGACTATTTCAGTGCCAAGGCCACGCCGCTCGGCTGGGAAGATTCCTACGCGCGATGGAACTCCGTCGAGGATTTCCTCGCGGGCAAAGAACCCGCGCGCTCGAATACCCTCGGAACCAATTTCATCGCCGACGTGCGCCACGTGGAAGTGGAGCGAATGCCCGGGGCGGGCGAGGGATTCGCGAGTATGCACTTCAAGCTATCCAACAATACCGTAATCTGCCACGCCGCAGAGTTCGAAGTGGGCAAATACAAGCGCGCCCATCGCCATGGTGGCGGGGCTCATATCATTCTCCTCAACGGTAAGGGCTACTCGCTCATGTGGCCTACGGGAAAGGAGAGCGAAAAGATGATGATCCCGTGGAAGCGGGGCACTATTATCGTTCCTCCCGCGGGTTGGTTTCATTTTCATTTCCCGACAAGTAAAACGCCTACCCGATATCTGGCGCTTAGAGGGAGCTTTGGCGCCGAGGGAAAGTACAAATCCACCCTTAGCGTAAGCAAAGGAGGGGACTGCATCGACTACAAAGAAGAGGATCCAGAGATCAAGAGAATATACGAAGAGGAGCTGGCCAAAGAAGGGGTGGAATGCAGGATGGCTTCATCGCTCTACAGTTAGGAAGGCGTAAGTGCCAATTCAAACCTGGTTGAACGCACATAGTCTTCCTGCCCCGCGAGCGGTAGAAGAAATGATCTTGCTTGCTCCAGTCCCTCGCTCGATATCGTTCGATGCCATTGACTGTGACGTCAGGAACC
>JBOHVR010000218.1:0-4484 GCA_050735755.1 Binatia bacterium | reverse complement strand
CAAGTCCATAGGCTCATCCAATTCATTTAGATCCTGCAGGGTCTCAAAGATTTTACGGTGTGACGGCCGGTAGAAGTCTTCCGGTCCGATAATTTCCAGGACGCGGTTTAAGACGGAATTGTCCAGCATCACGGCGCCCAGGACAGAGCATTCGGCTTCAAGATTTTGAGGTGGAACTTTGCGGAGGTTGTCTTCAAGCGTGCCCATCGTCATGCCGCAAATTTCGTTGAGTTTTCCTCAGATTTGAAAATTTGTGCGAGACGGATAATCACGGCCTGCTCAATTTCATAGGAATGAGCCTCGATGATGGTTATGCCAGGGATGCCATTCGGATTACCTTCAAAATCCAGCAGGACACGGCACGCCGGTTTTGCTTGACTCTTATCTTCGGGGCGAGTATGGCTTTGCATTGTTGTCCGTCCTTTCCATTTTCGCGCCTCGGGTCGCTCGTAACGGTCCGGGGCGCACGCTTTTTGATGATTTCGCTTTCACTCATTCGGTCGCCTTAGGGGATTACCCTCAGGTACTTGCCTTTTTACTGCGCGTCGGATCAATTCACTCACCGAAACGTTTTCATCAATCGCGCGGTATTTCAGCTTTCTAATCTCGCTACGATCGAGCATGACCGTAGTCCTCAGCAGCTCTCTGGCCTTCTCGATTTTATTTTGCACCAGCGTTACCTCCCGTCGTTTGGCTTTGCTTCGGCTCACGTGCGCAATTATGCATCTACCCAACTAGGCAAAAAAGAGACGTGGCTAAGATAGCTGGGAATTACCGGCGGTATTTCCCAGGTTTTTTAACGGTGGGAAGAGGTCGGATCTGTTCGGAGGATTCGGAGGTGCTTGCGGATAGCTTCTTCAGATGGCTTGCGCCACGGCCATCCCTTTTTGGGCCATAGATTTCTAATCGACTTAGCCCTGGCCGTGTCCGTTCTTTCGCGTGTCAACGTGCTGAGAATTTCGCAAATCTTGCGTTTTGTCGCGTCGCTTTTCTTCTGACGGCTATCATCGCCAGCCTTTAAGTTTTCTAGGCGTCTCCATTCGGATATCAGACTGTTTTCTATGCGTGGCTTTAGTTTCGTTTTGAAATCCCCGCTGAATGATGCAAAGGCGAGCATCATCATTTCTAATGCAACGCGCTCGCACAGCGACCTTGCAGTAGTAAACTTAGAACCTTCGTCGCGCTGGTCAAGTTGGTCAGCAGCAACTATAAACGCTCGAATTCTCCAAACGGAGCGAAGTACTTCAACTGCACTGCTTTGATTTTCCGTCAGCCCCGGTACTTGGCTGTATTTTTCAAGTTGCTCGTCCTCTCCCCAATCAATAATGCGGATGCCAAGAAGGTCATTTGCGACGTGTTGACGCAGGGAAAATATCTTAGTCACGGGGTCCATGCCATCAATTTGATCGATCGGCTCGGCTTCCAAAATTCGCAAAGTATCGTATTCCATCGACTCAAGTAGGTTCCAAAGCCGCCAGACTTGATCACGGAAGGCTTCGGAAATTTCCCCGCGGTGTGCAAGTAGCAATCGGCGTGCATAGGTGCGGGGCTCAATCTCAACTTCGGGAGGCTGAACTTTTCGCTTTTTTGGCATGGCGTCCTCTCCTGACGCTCTCTCTCATGTGAAGTGATGGGGCTCGGGCCGGCGAGAGTTTCCGGCTTTCGGGAGCTACCCTAGAGCCCCAAACGTTTGCGGGATACTAAGCGAATAAGGTGAGTCTTGGCAAGATAAATCTGCGTTTGGCGTCGTTTGAACGGCGAACCGAGGCGCTGCTCTTTAGCTCGCTTCGAGTTGGTATGGGTTGGACACTGTTCTCATCCCGAATCGTTTAAGCAGACTAACGGAGTCATCTTCGGAAATATGCTCACGCTTTAATATCTCTTCCACGTCAGGCTGTTCGGGACTGGGAATCCGGGAAGCAAAAAATTGCCACAGCTCCTTGCTTTCATAAATCTTGTCGACATCTGGGAACTCAACTATAGGCCGATAGACTTTACTCTGCTTGAACTGATCCGAGTACTCGAATTTCCAGAGGCCATCTTCTACAGACAAAGTACCAATGGAAATTTCACGGTATTTAAGGAAGAACCGGACCTTTTTGTCCAACGGGGCTCTCATAGGTTTTCGCATCCCCAGCCACTCTCTAAAAACGTCGATGATGGCCATTTATTCAGTCCCTCCTTTCATTTCGTCGGCAATTTGGCATTCATCTTTAAGCATTTCTTGCCTAAGTTTCAGGCATTTTTTAATGAGCTCACGCCGCTCTGGACTCATTAACAGCTTAAACTCTTTTTCAAGCAATCTAAAGGTGTTTTCCAGCGCAGTCTGATCCAAAAACTTCTGAATTAATCTGCTGTATCGGGTGGAGGATTTTGAGATTAAGCTCATTAAAGGAAAGAAAGCAACCCCCTCTTCCCCGTCCCAACCTACGGGTGGAGCGCAGGCTTTAAGATAAGCCTCGAGCTGCGCGGGGTTATTCAGCATCTGATTTATTCGTCTCTCCGGATTATTCCAAAATAACGCGCGCGCAGTATCAAACACCGGCGAGAATCTAGGTGGTTTGCTTTTGGCGCGGATGGGTACAATGACACCCCAATTGTAGGGATGCCGGTCATTGTGGCCGATCAAAGCATCAAAAGCGAGCATTTCTACAAAGCCAGCCATGATTTTTTCATGAGATTCAGGGAAAGCTGTCTTGATCGCTTCGGCCGTCATCTGAAATGTGAAAAAGTCCTTCTCTGACTTTTTGTCGGCGAGTTCTTTGTAATTTTCCTTACCTAAACAAAGCTCGAATACTTCAGCGCCATGCGTTAATTGCTCACTTTGGCGGTCTAGAAAATACTTGCTCATGAATCGGACTTGGCCGTCGATCATGCGGAGCTTCGAGTCCGCAATGTTTAAACCAAACGTTTGTCCGATGCGAGTAGATAGGTGCTCGGTGATCGATTCGTTCGGGTAAAACTTTGATCCGACTTTTGCGATGTAGCTCTCGCGCCGTTGACGGCGGCTTCTGTAACCCGGGCGGTACTCGCTGTCTGTAATGAAGTCCTTCGGGGCATCGCCAGGTATTGAAAGGAATTTGACAGGCTCAAGTTCATATTTTCGGAGCGAAGGAATCAGTTGCTGCCATTCTTTCTGATAATCGCAGCGGTATCTAATTTCTTGTTGTCGCACAGCGCAGCCCTTCGTGGACACATTTTGGACACATTCTGGACGGCTAAGTTTGTAAGTAGTTGATTTCTGGCGCGCCCGGAGGGATTTGAACCCCCAACCCTCAGATCCGAAGTCTGATGCTCTGTCCAGTTGAGCTACGGGCGCGCGTTAGACCAATGTCCCGTCCGACAAATTCGCAACCAATGACAGCAACCTGGGCGCCGGCAACCCAGTCGGGTGATTACCCTCACCTCTGTCTTCTCCCTGAGGGCGAGGACGGAATATTTCTGAAACGCAACACTACTAAAAATAAGCGATCTCGATGCCTTGATTCAAGATGAAGCGCTCGACATCGCGCGGGAGCGCGCGATCGGTTAGCAGAAGAGTGCCATCGCGGGCAAGAAACCCGCGCACCTCAAGAACGAGGCTTTCCTTGAGACGACCGGTATTCGCTCCGACAAAACGGTTCTCCGTATAAATCGTATCCTCCCCCAATCCTTGCAACACGCGCGCGACGATCTCACGCGGCGTGAGGGTTTTGATATCGACTTCGACCAGCTTCAGGCCGGCGGATCCTTCGACAGCCTTCTTGAGCTCGCCGGAGAGTTTGCCGAAGACAAGCCCGAACTTTTTGCCCGCGGACTCCCAGTACCGGTCAACTTTTATCTTTAACTGTATTCCTTCGCGCAGAATTACGGAGACCTCACGGTCGCGAGTGTAGGCGATCTGGCTGCTCTTCAATAGACTATCCACGAGGCCGGTGGGGTGGCCCGGCAAGCGCTCCGGCTCGGCCGCCAAAGCTGCGCTTTCGTGTCCCCGTGCGGGGTTCGGCGAATTCATGGAGGCAGGCATTAGAATCGGCGCCAATGTGACGCCTTTGGTGCTCAGATAGTGACGCAGCGAATCCGGTATCGCTCCCGGCGCTTTTGTAAGCAGGAAAACCCAGATCTGTTCCTTTTCTCCGGTAGTCTCCGGCTCCATGACCATCCAGTCGCCTTTCACTTGAATCCCGACGCCCATATCGTGCAGCACTAGCGGCCGGTGTGTCGGGAGCACCTGATAGCCAAGCCGCGCCAGGAGCTTCCGGCCGACCTCCGACGCGCCGGAGTCCTTTGTAAGCGTTATGACCGAGGTGTCAGTCATTTCTCCTTCAATTCGCGCCTTCAACCCAGCCGGTATTGCGTTGCGTGTGTCCACGAGCACTCTCCTCCCCAGGAGTGAGTCGGAAAACACCGGATAAACGGCGCGGTCGAACGTGACCTTTCCGTTTTGAAGCTGGAAAACCTCTTCGCCCGTTCGAACGAATGTGCCTCCCAAAACGGTCGCAACC
>JBOHVR010000217.1:0-15851 GCA_050735755.1 Binatia bacterium | reverse complement strand
AAAACGACTCTTCTAGTGTGCTTTTTTTTCCTGCCGGCCTTGCTTGCTGTTGCTCAAGAAAAATCCCGGCAGAGTTCGGCCGGTCGCGAAGCCATCGGACATGGCAAATATATCGTCGAACAGGTAGCAATGTGTATCGAGTGTCATACTCCCAGAAATGAGAAGGGAGAACTCTTGAAGGACCGGTATCTCGAAGGCGCGCCGGTTCCGGTTAAGGCTCCTCCCTATCCCATTATGCGCTGGGCCCTTAAAGCGCCTGCTATCGCGGGCTTGCCCGGATACACCAAAGAAGAGGGGGTCCGGTTGCTTACCGAAGGAATCACCCGTGACGGCAAAACCCCGAGTCCCCCGATGCCTCCGTTCCGTCTCAACTCCGCCGATGCCCAAGCCGTTGTCGCATACTTGAAAACTTTGCGGTGAGTCTGGGCTTCGCCGTCACAAGGTTGAACGGGAAACGCGGCTTGACTTTGAAGCTCAATGAAAAAGTTCGCGGCGAAACGGAACCTCGGCGTTAACTTAAACCCGCAACCAAGCGATTCGCGACGGCAAGATGAGCACGATGGGTCCCTGGCTTGTACCGGTAGTTGTCTCAGCGTTGTGTTGACATTCCGAGAGGCGGTCTTTTAACCCGCCTCTCGTTTTCGTTTTTTTGGATTAGCCCCATCGAGTGTGCAATTATCCTTCCTACCTGATTCCCGGCAGCCGGAGGATATCCGCAACCTCTTTCTCGTATTGATCGGACTTGTTGAGACAGTCCACGTCGCAGATCGCGGCATATTTTCCCTTCGCGAGAGCGTAAATCGGTGTGTTGGGTTTCCAAGGGAACGCGCGATAGGCGTGCTTCGCCAGCGCGTCCTGCCCCTTGCTCGCTAGCCAGAGACTGAATAGCTGCGTCGTGGCAGGAGTCTGTGACCATTTGAGCACGTGGATTTGCGTGCCGAATTCAAGCGGATAGGGATCCGGAAGCACGAATTTCGCCGGCGCGCCTTTGTCGATCAAAGGCATGGCGCTATAGTAGTTGACGCCGCAGAAAAGAGGAAATTCACCGCCTGCGACTTTCTCCACATTTTCGATCTGCCCGCGATTCAAAACCACTTTATTGTTCACCAGACTCTTCAGCCATTTGAGAAACCACTCGCGAGTTTTTGGATCGTGCTGAAAAGCGGCGGCTTTATTGCGCGGATCGAAGAGTACCTTTCCTCTCCACGTTGGATTGACGCAATCTTCCCATCCCTTCGGCGCTTTATCCGCCGGAACGATTTCGGTGTTGTAGACGATGCCTCCCCGAATTAATCCGGTCCCCGCAACATAATAGCCATTCGGATCAATGGCGCGCGGGTCGATTGTCCCCCAATCAGGCGGCAGTGCCTTGGCGAGCTTTTGATAATCAAAGGGAGGTTTGAGAAAAAGTCCTGCCTTTCTGTAGTCGGACCAAACCTCGGACGAGATCGTCGTGATGTCGAATTTCGGCGTCTTTCCCTGCTGCACTTCAATCAGCATCCGCTGCATGTTTTCCACCTTGCTCATACGATTGAACGTGATCTTCTTGATAAACGGGAACTCCTGCTGGAAATGCTTGAGCGTGGGATTGGCCAATTCCTCTACCCACTCCGAGCCGATAATGAGCTCGCCTTTCTTTTTCTCCAGCTCCACTTTCGAAACATCAACAAGATTTTTGAACGAGCTTCCCGTTTGCGCGAAACCCGGCTGAATGAGATAGGCGAAGATCAAGGGAACAACCGCCAAACTGAAAAGAGCGCGAGGCATGTTCGCTAACTTCATGATTCTCTCCTTAAGGACAATTGTAGGGGCCTTATGGCAAGATCCCTAGGCGCTCTTCTTTAACAGTTTCACGTTGTATCGCCAATCGGCATGTTCACCCGTGGAACTTGGCCCTTGAAGCCGGGCGCGCTGCCCTCTCGCCCACCTTTCTTTGTACTCCTCCAAATCTTGTTGGGGAATGGGCTTGGGATTGCCGATCGCGTAGGCTAGATAATTCATGCGCGCCAGCTCAAAGACATTGAGACTAGTGAGCGTCGCGTCCTCAACACTGTTTCCGGCCGTTGTCATGCCATGGCCGATAAGCAGACAGGCTTTTTTGTTGCCCATGGCGCGCATAAAGTCCTCACCCAGCTCATCGTCAACGATGGTGACGCTCCGTTGGTACACGGGAAGGCCTTCCACCAGAAGGCGCAAACATGGCGGATTGTAAGCGCCGTAGATCGGCAAGAGCGGCTTATCGCACGCCGTTAAAGCCACGACCCAATCCGGATGGCTGTGAATCACGCTTTGCACCTCAGGCCGTCTGCGATAGACCGCAAGATGCATGGCGGTCTCGTTAGGCATATCGAGACCCTTGGGAGCCTCGAGAACCTTGCCGTCCAGATTAATGGTTATGATGTCTCGTTCGCGCGCGAACTCGAGCGCCTCTTCGTCAGGACCCTTCGCCTTGATTAGAATTCGATCCGTGCCCGGGATACGGGCACTGACATGACCAAAGGAGCCTTTGGTCACGCCACGGTTACCCAGAATCTGACACGACAGAGCAACTTGCTTGCGTAAATCCTTAACCGATACTTTCTTTGCCATCGATCCTCCCTTCTCCTTGACTGTCCCTTCGCTATCCTTCGATTCTCGATCTTCTATCCTCTATCCCTCAACCTTCATTCTTCCCGCCGCTGGCCCAACCGGCGGGCCAACCACCTTCCGCTCACAGCTAAGATTGTAAGCACAACAATCAACAGAACTCCCAGCGCCGTCGTCTCGCCGGCTCGGCCCACCTCCCACAGATTCCACATGATCACCGACAGAACTTTGCTCTCGTCCCCGCCCAAGATCAGCGGCACCGAAAAGTTGCGCATCGCGTGGGTCGCGACCCATATCCAGCCGGCGACAAACGCCGGCATCAGCAACGGCATGACAATCCGTCTCATGACCGTTGACCATTGGGCGCCCGACATTTGCCCCGCTTCCTCCAACTCCACGTGAATTTGCGTCACCGCCGCGTTCATGGTTCGGCTCCCGAACGCAACGTAGCTCACCGTTAGGGCCAAAACGACAATGGAGACGGTTCCATAAAGCTGAAGCTGGTTAAGAGGCGGCTGCAGATACAAAAAGATAAATGCAATTCCAATGACGACTCCGGGCAGCGCGTGGGGCAAAAACATTAAAGCGTCCAAAAAGAATCTGCCTTTGAACGCTTTTCTTGTCACGACCCACGCAACGGTCAGCGACAGAAGCATCGTCAAAGTGGCCGTGCCTGCCGCAACGAGGAGCGTATTGATCGCGGCGCCGCCGATTCTCTCATTGCCGAGCACGCGCCAGAAATTATCCAAAGTGACGCGCGAGAGCGCTTGCCACGTTGGCTGCACATAGAAAAGCGTGAGTGAGCGCCAAATGAGAATCAGGGCCGGAGCGGCAATCGTCAATATGAAATAGAACAGAAAGAGCCCAAAGGCCGGATACCGCCACTTTCCGAGATGAATCAAACGCGGGCGGTATCCCTTTCCCGTGATCGTAACGAAACGTTCGGCCTGTCCCGCCATCCGGCGGTAGACGCGAACGAGTAACACGCTCAAGACGAGGAAAGTAATTCCCAGCGCCGCCGATAGACCATACTGCGGCGGCGTAAACCGCATGGTCGTAAAATAGATGTAAGTGGGAAACACATAGATGCCGGCGGGAAATCCGATGACGATAGGGATCTCGAGAGATTCCATGTGACTCATGAAGCTGTACATGCCCGCCGCGAGAATGGCGGGCAAGAGCAGCGGCATGAACACGCGCGCAAACGTCGTGCGATTGGACGCTCCGGAAACGCGCGCGGCTTCCTCGAGACTCGGGTCCATCGCCCTGAACGCTCCCGCGATCACAAGAAAAGTCGTCGTGACTCCGCGCAATCCTTCCAGAAAGATCATTCCCCACAAGCTATAGATATTAAGCGGTCCCTCGCTGACGCTCACGCCAACAATGCCTAGGAGGTTGCGCAGCCACACGTTGAAAAGGCCGTTGCGCGGCGAAAGCAGGAAAATCCATGAGATCGCGAACAGCACCCCTGGAACCGCCATCGGGATCAGCATGAGACCCCACGCCAGGTTTCTCATCGGCATGTCGGTTCGCTCGATGAGAAACGCAAACGTCACGGCCATCGCGACGGAAAACAAAGTGCTGACCAACGCCAAGACCGCCGTGTTGAGCAACATCGCGTAGGTTTCTGCCCGCGCATAGGCAGTAAGATAGTGCTGCAAAGTAAACGCGCCCGGGTCCCACGGTGTTCCCAGCCTAAAACTAAAGATCAGCAGGAAGATCAGCGGGACAATGATAAGCCACAGGCTAAAGAGCACGGCGAGGAGCGGTCCGATATGACGGCGCAGGGAAACCCAGGAATTACGCCCGATTTGCCCTAGAGCGTCTGACCTTAAGACTTGCTCCATGCGAAGTCTGAGTTAGTGATTTAGTGACTTAGGGAATTAGGGATCTCGAGAATTCGTTTCCCCTCTCATTTCACTAGATCATTAAATCACTAGTTCACGAATTCACTCATTTGAGCTTGGCGACTTTCTCTTTCGTCGCCTCCATCTGCTTCAGCGCGCCTTCGACACACGTATCGAACGGGACCTCCGGCTTGCGCACCAACGACACGCCTCGAACGCCGAAAAAAGCCTCGGCGTCCGAGGCCGCGAGGGGCTCCTTGCCCTCGCACAGGTCCCGTGCCGTGTCGAGCAGGAGCTTGCGCATCTCGATAATTCCGATATCGGTAACGCCAAGGTGCTCTTGGGTGCGGTCCGTGACCGTGCCCATGCTGACCTGCGCGGCCATGTCCTGGTTGCCGGTGCCGACGATGCCGGTGAAGTTGAAATTCCGCTGCAGATCCCGGTCCAAGATAAAGTCATTGGACTTGTTCGCGAGCGGCATGTAATTTTTGTCCACGGGCGCGCCGAAGCGGCCGTCAACCGTGCCGCGCTTCATTCCTAAGATCTCGTCCACAGTGAAAGGTCGATCGAGCTTGCAACCGAAGGTCCACACCCAGCAGTTATCGTCGTCGATGGGAACAAAGGCGTGCCCGCCGGGATCGCGCGGCGGCATCGTGTAAAACGGCATGAGAAACTGATTGAAGCGCCAGTAGTACTGGTCTTCCAGATTTCTGCGCGCGGCGATGATCAGCCCATAATCCGTTCGCTTTGCCGTGAGGCGCGGCGCTTTATCCAGCGTGCGGAATAGGAAGTCGAGCTGCTCAGGAGCGAGACTGTCGGGATCGGCTTTGAACTTCTCCAGCAATGAGTTCGCTTTTTTCTGGTAGTCAGCCGACCGCCGATAGAAATCGAGCGTGGTATGGAGATAGCTGGTATGGGCGGAATCGATCCCGCCTTCCACGGCTTGCAAGAAATTGCACTCCTGAAAACGCTTGACCGCAAAACGATGCCCCGCGGGAACCTGCGTGAAAGTCAGGCGCGGCAATTCGGGCATTTTGTCTTTAGGACCCATGTAGCCCCAAAGAACGCCGCCGTGCTCGCGCAGCGGATAGGACGCGAGCTTCACCTTGTCTTTGAAGCTCGACTCCGGCGGCTCGGTGGGCATGTCAACGCAGTTTCCCTCCACGTCATACTTCCAGCCGTGATAGATGCAGCGAATGCCACACTCCTCATTGCGCCCAAAGAACAGGTGCGCGCGGCGATGCGCGCAGTAAGCATCGATGAGCCCGAGTCTTCCCTCTGTGTCACGAAAAGCGACCAGGTCTTCGCACAATAATCGTACTCGAACCGGCGCGCAGTCGGGAGCCGGCAACTCCTCGGGAAGCAAAATCGGCATCCAGAATCGCCGCAGCAGCTCTCCCATCGGCGTTTCCGGTCCAGTCCGAGTCAAAAACTCATTCTCTTGGACACTAAGCATCCCGTTTTCTTCCTCCTTCTCCCTACGCGTCGGAAACTTTACGATGGGTTTCGCGAAGCCCGCCCCGAGCCATGTCGAAGGGCTCAACCCATCCTATACTCTTTTGCTCTGTTTCTTTAATGCCGCCCATACCTTCTCCGCCGTAATCGGCAAATCGCAGATGCGCACTCCGGCGGCATCTTCAACGGCATTCGCGATTGCGGGCGCGGTCGGGCTCGCGGCGATTTCGCCAATTCCTTTGGCTCCAAAAGGACCGGGGCCGTTTTTGGCTTCAATCAGTTGGGTCGCCAGCGGCGGCATATCGGCAAGCGACGGAATCTTGTACTGGTCGAAATTAACGCACTCGAGCCGCCCGTCTTCGAGACGCATCTCCTCCATCAATCCCATTCCGAATCCGTGCGAGAGCCCGCCTTCAATCTGGCCGGTCAACCCGGCGGGGTTGATCGCATAGCCGACATCGTGGACTGCGACAATGCGATTGACCCGAATTTGCCCCGTCTCTTCGTCCACGGCAACCTCGACGGCGTGGCAGGCGTATCCGGATGACTCGCCGTGGCCGGCTCGGTTGTCCGCCTGTTCTCGGACCACTCCTCCCTCCTGCTCCGCCAAAGCTTTAGCGACCTCAGCAAATGGAATGGAATGTGATTTTTTGCCGTATACGAACTGTCCGTTTCGCAGCTCGACGGCGCCCTCGGAGCAGTTTTTCAGCCGCGCGGCCAGAGCGCCCAGCCGCGATTGCAGCGCCTTGGCCGCCTTGAACGCGGCGCCGCCGGTTGCGTTTGTCACGTGACTGCCGCCACTGCCGCCGTCGAATGGTCCGGTGTCGGTGCTTCCCTGTACCACCACGACATCGGCTGGCGGAATCGTCAGCACTTCCGCCACGACACGTTGCAGGACGGTGTGCGACCCGACGCCGACTTCCGGAACACCGGTTCGGACAACGACCTTTGCGTCTCCAGTCATTTCGACGATCACTGACGCGGGCCCGCTTCCGGTATGGCGTTCCGTCAAAGCGATCCCGCGGCCCGTGCCTTCCTTTTTACGTTTCGACCACCCGATGGCCGCCGCGGCGCGCTCGAGCACTTCCGCAGCAGCGACCGATCGGTAAATACCGCCAAGGGGGCCTTCATCGCCCTCGCGCAGAACGTTGCGCTGCCGAAAGTCGATTGGATCCATGCCCAGCCGGCGGGCGATAAAGTCCGTATGACACTCCACGGCGTAGGTCGTTTGCGGTTGCCCGGGGCCGCGCATGTGGCCGCACGGGACCTGATTGGTATACACACACGTGCTGACGATGCGCGTGTTCGGAATGCGGTAGCACCCGGCGGCCCGCGGTGTGCCACCCAAGGTCATTCTGGGTCGCAGGCCGGCATAGGCGCCGTTATTAAATGTAAGTTCGACTTCACGCGCCAGCAGCCGCGCGTTATCATCCACGCCGCTCTTGATTCGAATCGTCGCGCCATGGCGGTGCACTCCGGCGCTAAAATCCTCGCTTTGGCTCATGGCCATCTGAACAGGCCGATTCGTGGCGCGGGCTAGGTGGTAGGCGAGCAGCTCATCCATGATATAACCCTTGCCCCCGAAATCCCCTCCGATGCGCACTGGCAGAACAACAATCTGGTCCGGCAGGAGACCCGTTTCCTCGGCCATCCACTCCTGCATGTCAAAAGGTTCTTTGACGGAGGACCACACCTGCACCCGCCCGGAGGCGTCGATCGCGACGGTGCAAGCATGCGGTTCAATAAACGCATGGCTCTGCATCGGCACATGAAAAACGTTCTCGAAGACGTGCGCCGACGTTTCAAACCCGTGGCGCGCGTCGCCGCGCTCCAAAACAACCTGCGAGCTCGCGTTTGGATGGGGAGGATTCAATTCGAAATGCTGGCGCTGTGACTCGCGCCACTCGGCTTTGATCCAGTCGGGCGGCTTGGGATAGGAGTTGAAGTCCGGGTGCAGGATCGGCGCGTCGGGGCCGAGCGCCTCCTCAGGGTTAGATACAACGGGCAGTTCTTCGTATGTAACTTTGATCGCGCTGATCGCCTGTTCTGCGATTTCGCGTGACTCCGCCGCTACCGCAGCTACCTTCTCGCCGACAAAGCGCACCCGGTCGCGGGCCAGCAGCGGGATGTCCTTAAGGCGCTTGCCGAGCAGAAGTGCCGGCAAGTCGGCGGCCGTAAACACAGCATGGACGCCGGGAATCGCTCTTGCCGGGGAGATATCGATCGCTTTGATTAAGGCGTGGGCGCACGGGCTCCGCAGCGCCGCACCGAACAACAGCCCCGGCAGACGAACGTCGGCCGCGTACAGGGCGGCTCCCGAGACTTTCTCCAACGCATCGACCCTGGGAGCGCTTCTCTGCTCGCCGCGCGTCATTGCGCACGCCGCGCTAGGGTTAGAAGCCGCGCAAATGCCAAGCAACGCCGGCGTCGAAATGCCCTAATGTTCATGGTTTTCCCCGCTCACCTTTTTTCCACTTTTGGAAAGCCATACGCTTCGACAACTTTCGCCTGATACTCTCCTAATTTCGAAAAATGGTCCCACTGCACCACCGAGGTTCGCTTGCCACGAACCAGCTTTTCCTGGGCGGAGCCCGAAATAAATGCCGACGCGCCATAGGGGTGAAGGTCATCCACGATCTTTTGTGCTTTTGGGCCGGCTTGAAACTCAATCCAGAGCAGCGCAGTGTAGGGCCGTTCCGACGAAGCCAGAACCGCTAGCGCCTCCGTCAACCGAACCGGAACGGGCTCAATGACTTTCAAATCCAATGTTCCGCTGGGATCCTTCTTGATGGCTCTCATCACGGTATTGAAATTCGGCCCCAAGAACAGCGAATACTCTCCCGCCGCCATCGCCGTGAGCGTCCGCGTGGCTCCGCGCACCCAAACAGGCTCCTGCGCCGCTATTTTTCGGGCGAAGTCGACCGTTTTCTCGAGCCCCCACGCCGGCACAAGGGCGGCGATTTCGGTGGGTCGGATATCCGCGGTAAATTTTCGGCCCTTAAACTCGGGCTTCAGGAACTCTTCCCATGTGCTCGGCAGCTTGTCGGCAGCGAGCAATTTCTTATTGTATGCGATGACCTGCATACCGCTGTTCACCGCGGCGATGTTGCGGTTGACGGGATCGATGATCTCGCCCGGTATACGCAGCACTCCGTGGCGGGCCATCCCCAGAATGTCGAATTTTTTGAGATACGGCAGGTAATCGTTATACACCTCGTCCGATAGATGGCCCGCGTCCCAATCTCCCGCCCGGCCCGCTTTTACCTGCAAAAAGAAACGCTGGGTGGCATCCGTTCCCGTGAGTTCTTCAATGTGCGGGTCTACGAACGGATATTCGGCCTTGAAAGCGTCAGCCACGGCCGTAAATGTTGGCGGATCTTGAGAAATGTGGCCCCGCAATTTACCGCGTTCTTTCTTTGCCTTAGCGACAATCGCGTCGTGACTGAGCTCGAAAATATAGCCCTTCGACGCCGCTTCAGCTTGGGCCCTTTTTAGATCTGCCGCGGAAGCGGCATGGCCGGTGCTCAGACCCGCGTCGGCGAAAATGAGCAAACCCACCGCGATAAAAAGACAAACTTTCATGAGCCCTCCTAATGGAAACCAGCAATGACGTGTCGCACCTCGCCGCCGACCGCGACGCGAACACCGCACGACGACGAAAAGTCAGCGTCCCTTATCTGCTTTGGGAAAACCGAAGGCGGCGACGATCTTGCCGACCAGCTCGCCGGATTCCGCGTAGTCTTTCCAGTCGAGCGTACTCAGTTTTCTGCCTCTCACTAGTTTTTCCACCGCTGAGCCCGGGGAATAGACGGACGATTTGACTGGTTCGTAGTCATCGATAATTTTCTGCCCATCGGGGCTTGCCTGGAATTCCAGCCAGAGCAATGCCGCATGCGGGTGAGGCGCGCTGTTGAGAATCGCCTCTGTGGCAGAGAGCCTGACGGGAATCGGCTCGATCACCTTTACCTGCAGGTTTCCCGTCGGATCCTTTTTCGCGACTCCCATTGTGGAGTGGTAGTTGACTGCGGCAAACATCGCGTATTCCCCGGCCGCCAGGGATGCGAGTGCCCTGGTCTGCCCGCGAACCCAGATCGGCTCCTGCGCCGCGAGCTTCCGGCAGTAGTCCACAACCCAATCAAGCCCCATTGCCGGAACCATCGTTCGGTAGGGATGCGGGCGGATGTCAACAAGAAACTTTTTGCCCTTCAGTTCAGGAGCGAGAAAGCCTTCCCAGGCGTTTGGAACCTTCTCCGGGGCAATCCTACTCCTGTTGTAAGCAACAATCGAAACCGAACTCGTCAGCGCTACAATGTTGCGGTTATCCGGATCAACCATCCCGGCCGGTATTTGGAGCACGCCATGCTTTGCCATACCCAGGAAATCAAATTTTTTGAGGTAAGCTGGATACTCCTTATAGAACTCTGATGTGAGCGAGAACGCGTCCCACTGCCGGGCGGCTCCCGCCTTGATCTCCAGTAAAAATCGCTGGTCCGCTTCCGTGCCGGTAATCTGTTCCGCTTGGACGTCGAGGAAAGGATACTTTTGGCGGAAAGCGTTGATCATAGGCCGATACGTTTCCGCGTCGAAAGAGCTGAGGATGCGCACTCTTCCTTCGGCCTTAGCCTTCGCTACGATTTCATCATGGCTGCTTAAAAATATATATCGCCCCGCCTCGGCTTCCTGCTTCGCCCGGCCGAGATCAGAGCTTGGCGCGGCTCCCGACGTGGGGCTGGGAGCTAAGCACGCCCCCGAAAGAAGGAGGAAGGCAATGATCTTTGCTAAAAAAGGCGGCTTCATCTCCTTTTATCGGAATTGGAAATCAACAGCGGGATTGGAACGGCTATTTTCCAGAACCAGCTATTCTTGTCTGCCTCCCTGTCTTTCCTCCCGCGCTCCCTGGGAAGACTCTGCATAGCGAAGAACCTTGCCGCCTTTTGGCGCCATGGTGGGTCCATAGGCCTGCCCCTTGGGAATGTAGATGCACGACCCGGCCGTATAAGTCGTCCCGCCGATCTCAATTTCGCCTTCGAGGACATAGAACATTTCGTTGAAAGGATGGCTGTGCACGGGGATATTTGTCTCCGGGCCCCAATGACGAATCATGATGCTTGGCTCTTTCTTATCGGTGGCTCGGTAAAGCCAGGTGGTATGTCCCCTACCCGTCTTTACCTTTTCGATGTTATTCTCGTTGACAGCGCTGAACCCCATAAAACCTCCTATAAGTTTCTTTATTGTTCACGCACTCAATGGATTATCGCAAGCGCTGAAAAGCTCTCCGTTCACCCTTAGACGCACTCAGGGTAAACGCAGTTCCACTCGAGCCTCCGAGTTTTAGCCCTCGAAGTATTGTCCCTCGGCGACCTCCCGAGGCAACTGCCGGCGTGGTTCTTTGTCTATGCGTTTGTCCGGAGTATCTTGCGCGCGCGAGCTGAAGCGCATGATCACCAGGGGATCAGGGCTGCTGCTTTCGAACCAATAAAGAGTTCCTCGAGGGATCAACAGGAGTTCGTTTTTGGCTAACTCTGCGACCAGTTTGTCTCCCTCGGTATAGAACTTGGCCTTACCGCTGATAACCATCCAAGTAGCATCGCTTCCGGCGTGCGCGTGCAGGTTGGTTTCCCCGCCGCTGGTCACGACCTGGACCGTGGCGCCCAAAATATCAGTCCTGAACAATGACTGACCTTTCTTTCCCTTGCTAACTAGCTGGGGGCGAATCTTGGCCACTTTGAACGGGGCCGGAACTTCCTGCTCACGGGTCTCATCACTCATAATCGTTCCCTCCTATCTGAAATGGGCGCATCTTATTCCACCTGCGGAAAGTCAGTCAAGGTAGGCAGTAGCTTCACTCTGACGAGATTCTTCACGGAGCCTGTCCTGAGATTCTTCACTTCGTTCACCGTGACGGTCGATGGGTTCCCGATGACGGCTCCCTTGATGTCATTCTGAGCAAGCGAACAATCTCCGCCCCTATGGCGCACTGTTGGTCCATGCCCAAGGTAAGGTCCTGCCGGCTTTCCACGTCCTGGTGCTGATTCCGGCGATTCGCTTAGCGCCGCTGCTGCTGTTCCCAGACAGACCCATCAATAGGCTTGAAGTTCTCCCATCCCGGCACGGGCGTTTTCGGCGCCTTCTCCACGAATCCCTGAAGCCACAACCCCATGAAGAGAAACAGCGGCTTGCCTTTGATGATGAGCACGCGCGCCGGCCGGTCCTTCAGCGCATTGAAGTGCTGGTGCACGCAGCCCGGGGTCACTACGACCAGATCTCCCGCCTTCCATTCGTATTTCACGCCGTCGTGAATGTCGTACCCCTCACCTTCCAAGACATACAGCAACGCCGAGTTCTGATGGCCGTGATTCTGCGAACGCCCACCGGGAGCCAACTCCTCGATCGAGCAGTGCAGGCTCTGAAGCAAACCATGGCCCGGGTTCATCATATTCTTATGAAATACCTGCGGGCCGCTACGCCACTCGCGGTCGGAAGCCTTGATAACTCGTGGCAAACTGCGCAGGCGCGCAAGTTCCTGCCCCAAATTGTAGTTGTGGCTACCGACGCTGCGCACATAGACGCGCTCCTCGTCGTAGTGTTGTTGTTCGTTTTTATCCACGTTGCACCTCCTTAAAAGACGGTTTTTTGCCTGTTGGCCCGACACGGCGCTCTCAAGCGGAGGTCCTGTGTCTTCGCCAAGGTTCCTGACACACAAGTTATAAAACAACTTCTGCCCATACAGCAAACGCCTGTTCTATTTAGCCTTCACTGAAAAACTGGCCATTCACCCTTTGACACCGCTCAGAGCCCGCCTGAAGTTCATCGAAGGGGCGAACGGAAAAGGAAACAAATTAGGACGGGATTCCCGTTCAGGCTGAGCGCCGTCGAAGCATTCTTATGCTTTTTCCGTGAGAACTATTTCGTCCTTTCCGCTCTGGGGAAACCATAGGCCTCAAAGACTTTAGACTGCCACTCCTCCATGTGCTGGTGATCCTCCCAGCTCACGGTCGACAATTTCTTTCCGCGCAGCGCCTGCTCAACCGCCCCATCAATCACGTAAACCGATGACGCCAAGGGTTCGTGCTCGTCGGCCAATTTCTGCGCTTCGACGCTGGCCATCCACTCCAGCCACAAAAGGGCTGCATGCGGGTTTTTGGCCCCAGCCTGAATCGCCTCCTCCAAAGCAAGGCGTACCGGCACGGGTTCCGGGATGACGTACTGGAGAACACCGGTTCGATCTTTGGCCTGGGCTCTCTTGGTCGTGTGGAAGTTCGGTCCGATCATCATCGGCACCTCGCCGGCAATGATCGAAGTTATGGTTCGGCTCCCGCCTCGCACCCACAGCGGCTGCTGCGCCGCTATCTTGCGGGCAAAGTCCACCGTCTTCTCTAGCCCCCACGCGGGCACCAAAGCGGCGATTTCAGTAGGCCGGATATCGGCGGCAAACTTTTTCCCCTTGTACTCAGGTTTGAGCATATCTTCCCAAACCTTGGGGAGTTGCTGCGCGGGCACCAAGTTCTTGTTATAGACGGTTACCTGGAAGCGACTGTAAAACCCAACAACGTTGCGATGTTTGGGGTCGATCATCGGAGTCGGCATGCGGAGGATCCCATTTCCGGCCATGCCAAAAATATCGATCTTCCACAAATGGGGAAGATACTCGCTATAAAAATCCGTAGACAAGTGCAGGATATCCCAGTCCTTGGCGGCGCCGCCCTTGATCTCAAGGATGTTGGCGCGTGCCGCATCGGTTCCGGTAATTTCCTGCACATAGAGGTCGATGAAAGGGTACTTTTGCATGAAGGCCTTGGTCGTTGCTTTAATCGTGGGTGGCTCCATCTCGGCTAGCACGCGTAACCGGCCCTCCTTCTTGGCCTTGGCCACGATCTCGTCATGGCTGGTCAAAAATTCGTAACCTTTCGCCTTGGCCTCCTTCTGAGCCTTCGCCAATTCAGCCGACGCTGCGCGAGCAGCAGAATTCACTGCCCAAGATGCAATAAAAAACAGAAGTGCCAGTGTCACAAGCAAACGGCATTTCATAGGATGCTGAAACCTCCAAACTTTTGGTTTTGAACACTTTCACTTAGCAGATTAAGTCACGAACCGCCAGTTCCCGCGACACTGACACTGTCTCAGGGCGTCTTCTCCGCCTTGGGGAATCCATAAGCTTCTACAACCTTCGCTTGATATTCCGGCATCTTGGGAAAGTGCTCCCAATTCACCACCGAAAGCTTCTTGCCGCGCGTGACTTTCTCCTGGGTGGATCCCGAGGTAAAGACCGAAGCGCCGTAGGGCTCATTTTCATCGATAATCTTTTGCCCTTCGGGTGAACTTAAGAAGTCCAGCCATAAAAGCGCGGCGTAGGGATGCGCCGCTGTGGCGAGAATTGCGGTCGCGTCGCTCAGGCGTGTTGGCACTGGCTGCAGAATTTTGTACGCCAAGCCACCGGCAGGATCTTTTTTCAGGAACCTCATCACCGACGTGAAATTCGGACCGATGAAAACGGAATATTCGCCCGCCGCAACACGAACCAGCGGCGTGCTTCCGCGCACCCAAACCGGCTGCTGCGCGCCTACCTTGCGCGCAAAGTCAAGCGTTTTTTCCAGACCCCAGGCGGGCACCAAAGCCGCAATCTCGGTCGGACGAATGTCGGCGAGGAATTTTCTGCCTTTAAACTGCGGCTCGAGGAACCCCTCCCACATGTTGGGAAGTTTTTCCTCCGCGAACGCCGTCTTGCTATACGCCACAACTTGAAGGTTGCTTCCGACCGCGATCACGTTTCTTTGTACCGGGTTGATCACCTGGGCTGGTATGTTCAGAATTCCCTGCTGAGCCATTCCGAAAAGGTCAAACTTTTTGAGATAAGGCGGGTACTCGTTCAGAGAATCGACGGACAGATGGCTGGCGTCCCAGCCCGAATTGCGACCTGCTTTCAGCTCAAGCAGAAAGCGTTGGTTGGCATCCGTTCCAGTGAGCTCTTCCACATGAAAATCAAGAAACGGATACTTCTTTCTGAAGGCTTCGCTCACGGGCTTGATCGAATTTCGATCTAGGCCGCTCAAAACCCGCAGCTTACCCTCTTTCTTGGCCTTGGCGAAAATATCATCGCGGCTAGCCTCAAAGACGTAGCCTTTGGCTTCGGCATCCTGCTTCGCCTTGAGCAAACCAGGATTTGCCTGCCTAGCGTGGATGCCCACGGGAAAAAACCAAAACGCGACTGCAAAAAGCCCGACGATCTTTGCGTAACTGGAGTCCATAAACGCTCCTTTCACTTTACAGACCGAAGTATGGCTAATCGAACAGACGACTTGGGCTTTGGTGCTCGAGACAACCAAACCCCGCAGTTTGCCGTTGGACAGAGCTGTGTTTTGTTCCTCGCTTATCTATAGCACGCCCGATATGATAGGACATCTAAACAGTTATCGTTGCGCCGTCGAATTTGGTGAGCGAGAAGCCGGCAAAGCTTTCTTTGTAAGTATTTTTTTGGTCGCGCAGTATGCCGATGGCGACAGCTTCGCCCAGCTTGAACGCCTCTGTATAGTCCGTCCGCCAGTGTATTCCCGCGAAATTTCTCCCTGAAGCAATGTTGGCGGCAACTTTGTTCAGTTCTCCACCCACTGTCAGCGAGCCCGCATCAGGTCCGGTGTACGGAATAAGTGCGGTACCAGTGCCGTTAGCCACCACCGGATTGGGCAAGACGAAAGACTCGTCAAACCAGGCCTTCAACACGGTCACGCAAGCGCCGGCCACAGTCGCATGCCCCGAACCGTAGGACGGATGGAGGGGACAGCCCTCAGGGTAGGCCTGGGGGAGAAAGTACGCGCCGTACCGGCTATGAACTTGTTGCAGCGCCTCAGAATTCAAAATTTCCGCATCAATCGGGTAGATCGCCGCACCCGTTAGGTGATGGTGAACACGTCCACCGAATTCCTCGGGACGAAGCCGTCTGTGCACATACCATTTCTGATACCACAC
>JBOHVR010000216.1:0-6028 GCA_050735755.1 Binatia bacterium | reverse complement strand
GTCGAGCAGCCTTCCGCTGGTTTCTGTAAAGAGTCGCGGTGCAATTCGCGACTCGCTTCCCGGCACGCCAGAGAGCCGGCAAGAACTATCTGCAAATCCCGGTTGTGAACTCGGCGGCATCGTGCCTAAAGTGCCGAATGCCATTCTCCAACCTCGGCCTTTCTCTCAAGGTGCTCGAAGGCGTTCGCGCGGCAGGCTATACCGACCCGACTCCGATCCAGCTTCGCGCCATCCCGATTATTATGTCAGGGCGGGACCTGATCGGCTCCGCCCAGACGGGCACCGGCAAGACCGCCGCCTTCGCATTGCCGATTATCTCCCGGCTCGGCCAGCGCGGTTCATTGCGCGCCCTCGTGCTCGAACCGACGCGCGAACTCGCGGCGCAGGTAGAAACCGCCATCCACGATTACGGACGCTTCACCAACCTGCGCACTACGGTTCTGTATGGCGGCACGGGTTATGCCCGGCAGGACCAGGCGCTACGACAGGGCGCAGACATCGTCGTGGCGACGCCGGGGCGCCTGCTCGATCAAATGCAGCGCGGCATGGTCCGGCTCAACCAGATCGAGATTCTCGTCCTGGACGAGGCGGATCGGATGCTCGATATGGGGTTTCTGCCCGACGTGCGCCGCATTGTGGAACGCTGTCCGCGGACGCGGCAAACAATGCTTTTCTCCGCTACCATCCCGCCCGAGATCGAAGAGCTCTGCAAATGGGCCCTGCGCGGTCCTGAAACCGTTGAGATCGGCCAGCGGCGCTCGCCCGCCGAAACGGTGACGCACGCGCTGTATCCCGTGGCCGGTAATCAGAAGCAGTCGCTCTTGGAGGAACTCCTCAAGCGCACCGACTTTGACCAGGTGTTGATCTTCTGCCGCACCAAGCATGGCGCCGACCGCGTCGCGCGCAAGCTTCATCAGCAAGGCCATGCCGTCGCGGTGCTTCACTCCAACCGCACCCAGAGCGAGCGGGAAAAAGCGCTGAATGGTTTCCGCGACGGGCGCTATGAAGTGATGGTCGCCACCGACATCGCTGCGCGCGGCCTTGATGTCGAGCAGATCAGCCACGTCATCAACTTCGACGTGCCGCACCATCCCGAGGACTACGTTCATCGCATCGGCCGCACGGGGCGGGCGCAGAGCGTCGGCGATGCGTTCACTATCATGACGGGCGAGGATGTCCAGGAAATCGCCGCCATCGAACGCTTCATCGGGCAGAAAATACCCCGCGTGAAGCTTGAGGGCTTCGCCTACGAGTATACCCGCTTGCTCGAGAAGTCGCCCCCGCCCCCTTTCGGCGCCAGACGGCCCCGCGGCAGGTGGTCTTTCGGCTACGGCAGCAAACGCCGGTGACCCCTTTTCAAACGGCTTCGTTTATCAGCCTTTCACAATTCTCCCAGCTTCACGACGCAGAGAGCTAGAGACTCGTGGAAGATACCAGAACAAAAAAGAGCGAGTTGGTTCTTGCCTGAGCCGTCCTATTTTGGGGATGCCCGCGGGTTAACTCGTCGAAGTTGATACGGCCATGGCTCTTTTTCCAGTTTCAACTGAAAAAGAAAAAAAGCTAGTGCAGCGCATGCACGCTTTGGGTGTGCGGGACAAGGACATCGAGGAACAATTCGTACGCTCTTCGGGCGCCGGCGGCCAGAAGGTCAATAAGGCTTCAACCTGTGTTATGCTCCACCATCGGCCTACGGGCATCCGGGTCAAGTGCCAGGAAGAGCGCTCCCAGGCTCTCAATCGTTTTTTGGCTCGACGAATCCTCCTGGATAAAATCGAGGCGAAGCTCAGAGGAGCCAGTGCTGAAGAAGAAAAAAGGATCGCCAAGATCCGCCGCCAGAAGAGAACCCGTTCACGACGAGCCAAGCTCCGCTTGCTCGCTGAGAAGCACCACCAGGCGGAGAAGAAAGCCTCCCGTGCCTCCGTAGGGCCTGAAAATTACGACGAATGACCTTACCCGGGAATTTTTCTAAGCGCGATCACGCAGCGCAAGGTCCGGGGAAAGAGTTATCGCCATTGGACAAAAGCCAGGCCACAGCCGGTTCCCGCTTCAGATCGATACGCCGGATAGTAACCTACCAAATTCATGTCCAGACCCTCCAACGCTCCTGCGGCGACAATCCAGTTCTTGATTTCCGAACTGCCCGACTGGAATAGCTCTTCTCCAAGGCCGCCTAAGGCTCGCTCATCCCTTTCTTTCATCGCCGTGAGCACTGTGTGATCGAGATCCTCATCCACCACAAAATGACTGAGCCCGCCCGACGCAACCACGGCCACGGTCTTTGCAGTGTCCCAAGATTCGATGGCTCGCCGCAAGGCGCGTCCAAAGGCATAACAACGCGCTGCGGTTGGTTGGTTGGGCGGATAATAGGTATTGACCGTTATCGGCACGATGGGAGGCAGGTTGCCTTTTATGATTCGTCGCCGCACAAAGGTAAACGCATGGCCAATCGTTCGGCCCTCCGGCTGGCGCGTAAACTGCGCCACGTCAAACCCTTCCGTCATCATTCGTTCCACCAAGTATTTTCCGAGCTCAGTGTCTACCGGGTACCATTCCCGTTCATCGCCGAATTGGTCGCGCCGCGCGGCCGCGATTGAAGGATGCGCCGCTTTATGAACGGTCGGGATGCACTCGATGCGCTGACCCCAGAAAATCGCCAAAGCTGGCATGTTCTCCTCATAGAACAGCTCGCGCTGATCATCGCCGACGATCAAGATCACATCGGGCGAAGCCCGGACCAAGGTTTGCCCGAGCGCCGTGATCGCCTGCTCACATCCCTGCTGCTTGGAGCGCCAGATCTCAGCGCTTATATGCCGGTCTAGTTTCTCCGCTCCTCTGGCCTGCAGCAGCTCGGCAAAGTTATAAACCCGCTCGCGAAAATACAGCCGCGGGTTCTTCTGATCCCGATCCGCGTGCATATGCCAGGCATCCGCGGGAGTGCTCAACATTGGGCTATGCGACGTTCCCAATCCCAAGGCAATCTTCGCCATTTGTTACCCCCAGTAATGGAGTGCGCGGTTGCGAACGATGCGATTTTACGGAAAGAGCTCTACGCTGGCAAGAGCCTTAAAGAAAGGCAAAATTAAAAAGTAAAAACAGGCCGGAATAGAATATTCCAATGTGCCGGGTCGTTGGGTTGATGGTGCGTCTCTCCCGAGCTGGCGAGAATTCACTTCGACGTAATCAATCATTCACTACTCACAGCCATACTGTCTTCGCTGATACCTCGCGATCTCACGCTTACACAACGAAAGGCTGGCTGTTGCAGCGTGTCTGGTATTGGCGGTTTGCTACGGAACAATCGCATCCAGCTTGAAGAAACGGATGGCATTGCCGGCCAGCATGAGGTACCTCTCGTCTTCCGGCACGCCCGCGAAGTTGCGCTCGATGGTGGCCTGGGAGTTCGGCCAGTCGGAAGGGTCGTGCGGAAAATCGGTGGACCACAAGACTTTGTCAACGCCGACACAGTGGCGGAGCTGGACTCCGATCGGGTTGTCCATGAATCCCCAGAGACAGTGCTCTTTGATGATCTCGCTCGGCTTGCGCTCCAGAGGCTTCAATCCCTGCGCCCGCTCGTGGTAGAAGCGGTGCCGCTCCCAGATGAGGTCCGCCTGCTCAAGATAGTTCGGGATCCAACCGATCTGGTTCTCGGCGAAAAAGATCTGCAGTTTTGGGAAACGATCGAAGACCCCATGGATGGCGAGCGCGGTAGCGATTGGGGCAGCCTTCGTTCCGTAGGTAGAGATCCGCCGGGCGAGATTGAGGCCTTGTGCCCGCTGACGGCCCTCTCTCATGCCGGAGAACATCGTATGCACGGTCACCGGCATATCGATGTCGAGGGCCGCCGCCCAGAAACGATCGTCCTCCGGCTTGATGGAAAGGCTGCCATTCGGATAGGCGTCGAGGCTGATCGCCTTGAGACCGAGCTTGGCGCAGTGGTTCATCTCCGCGATGGCGGCGTCTACCCCACGCTTCGGAATAACGCCGGCCGGGATGAAGCGCTCCGGGTCCGCGTCCATGTACTCCTCGGCGAGGAATTCATTATAGGCCGCAACGACGGCGAAATAGGCGTCATCGTCACCGATGGCGCTCAGGAACTCGAGCTTGCTGATCCCGGGAAAGAGCACCTCAGCGTCGATCCCGTCGGTATCCAGTTCGCGCAGCCGCTGCTCGGGCGTGCCCGACCCGACCGCTTCCTCGTAGCGCTTGACGTTGTCGTGGCCCCACTCCTCCCAGGGAACGCCAGCATTGTGAGCCCATAGCTGAAGCAGCCGGGTGTTCTCTGCCAGGATGGCGTCGCCGCCGTTGGGAAGCCGGATTACCCGCGGCGCGCGGTCACGGTACCGTGCCGGGACCCGATCCCGCCAGCGGTCGGGGCTGATTTCCAGGTGCGAGTCTGCCGAAATGGTGCGATATGCGCGTGCCATGCATGTTCCTCCTTGTGATTGCGCTGCCGAGGAGTTTATCGACCGACACCGCGGAGGTCAACGGTGGTATGTAGTGTTTCGCAAGAGCGTATGCAGATGGAGCAATGATAGCCGGGTTGAGCGGTTCGGGCCTTCCCGACACCGGAGCAGTCGCTGTCGCTCCTTTGGGCACAACTGCCCTTAAGGTTTCGCTCACCCTGTTTATCGCCGGGCATAAATTTACTTTGTTTTCCGCGAAAGGGCGCAGTTGCTCATTTATCTATATGTGGCATACGTGTTGCTCTAGAGCGTCGAAGAGAAAATCAACTCAGGCAATGAAATGATATCCGAGCAAACGGCCGCTGAGCCAACCGATAAGGAAAGCGAGGCTGACCCTCCCGACCCGAAGGAGAATGTCCTGCCTCGGCCATCGCAGGAGATCGCCGGTCCCAGTAGCAGGGACCGGACGACTCTACAAAGACAAAATCCCAACTACAAGAACATCCCTGAGGACTGGAAGGCTATACCGCCGGGCAGGTTTAGAAGCGCAATCGGACATCTCGAGGCGGTACTGCTGGAGATAAGCGCGGACGGGACACTCACTTCAAACCTCTTTGATTGGAAACCGACAATTCCCACGCTCGAGGCCTGGGCCGATCACTTGAGGTCAGCGCTATAGGAGCTGACGAAGGCGTGAGAGGAAAGGAAACCTTCTCTTTCATTGCTAATTCCCCACGGGAAAACCCCAGCCAGCGACAATCTTCTTACTGATCGCGGGTTGATACTCGCCCCGATCCCAGCCCTCGAATACGGTTTTGCCGCCGGAACGGTCAATCAGCTTCCATTGCTCAGTTCCCTGGACGAACGGCGAGCCTCTCCCGATTTGGTCATAGAATTTCTGTCCGTCAACGGAGTTTGACCACGCAGAAAACAGCAGGGCCGCATTCGGATTCTCCGCACCCTTCATCACGGCCATCATCTGACCTAAACTAACGGGCACCTCCCCAGGTATAGCCATGGCCAATTTCGCCTTAGGGTCGCGCCGCAGCAAGCGGTGAATGCTGGCGTAGTGGGCGCCGCACAGCACGGAAAACTCGCCTGCTGCAAGCTGGGCGAGAGCTTCCGACTGCCCGCTTTTCCAGATCGGCTGATTGTTTTTCAAGCGGCTGGCATACTCCAGGATCCGAGCTTCTCCCCAACTCTTGTATAGACCACTCAACGACCGGGGATTTGTATCCACAGCTATTTTCCCTTTCCAGTAGGGGTCGAGACAATCCGCCCAGGTTTTAGGCACACGCTCCGGCGAAACTAAGGACGCATTATAGGCAATGATTCGCAGGTTGAACCCTACGGCATTGAAATAGCCGTCCGGGCTGAAGTGGAGCTTGGGAATGTTCGGAAAAAGCTTGTGCCAGTCAATCGGTCCCGCGAGGACTCCCGATTTCACAAATCTATTTTGCAGCGCGGCGGGAATGTCGTACAGGTCATATTCTACCACCCCGGCGAGAGCTTCGTTGAGGAGGCGCTCCGCGGGGTCGTTTCCGCTGGTTCGCGTAACTTCGATTTTGATCATGGGATATTTTTGATTGAAGCCCTTAAGGATTACCGCGGCATCGGCAGACGAC
>JBOHVR010000215.1:0-3420 GCA_050735755.1 Binatia bacterium | reverse complement strand
GGTTACAGGAGTTTTCTTCGCGCAAGCGGCGTGGACACATCACGGCTGGGGCTGGGCGACCGCGGAAGAGTTCCAGCTCACCGGCCAGATCACGGCCGTGCGGCTGCGCAATCCCCACGGCGAGGTGACGCTGGATGTGAACGGTGAGAAGTGGGTCGTCGAAGTGGGGCAGCCGTGGCGCAACGAAAAGGCGGGGCTCACGGCGAAGCTGCTTGGCAAGGGACAAACCATCACCGCGCATGGCCATCGCTCCGCAAAGAAAGGACAGCGCTTGATGAAAGCCGAGCGCGTGGTGATCAACGGCAAGAGCTACAATCTGTACCCGGACCGCGAGTCCTGAGCAGCCGCGCACAAATGATCGAGGAATGGTTCGCGGCGCTGGAAGCGACGGCGCTCGCGGCGGCGCTCCGCAATTCGGTCTGGAGCTACCCGCTGGTCAACGCCGCACACATCCTTGGCGTGGCGCTTCTGGTGGGATCGATTGCGCCGTTGGATCTCCGTCTCCTTGGGCTGTGGCGTTCGGTGCCGCTCGCGCCGCTGTGGGGAGTCTTGACACGCACTGCCGGGGCGGGTCTTGTCCTGGCAATTGTTTTTGGGGTGCTTCTGTTTATTACCCGCGCCACAGAGTATGCGGCCTCCAACTTTTTCATCGCCAAAATGGTCGTCGTGGGGATAGGGACGGCAAACGCTCTGCTCTTGCGCATACCGGCTCGGGCACAACTTTCGGACCTTCCGTCGGCACACACCCCGCCGCCGGCGCGCTTGCGCCTCGCCGCCGGCCTATCGCTCGCCGCCTGGCTCACGGCCCTGACCCTGGGACGTCTCATCGGCTACTTCTGAAATTGGTCATTACTAAGGATGCAATAGGTACATGCTCGCAGGCGAGGCATCGGATGGCGCTTGACGAGGGGTTCAGCGCGTTAAGCGCTTTTCTGTACATCGGGGCAGTAATCGACGGTTTGTGCGCAGCGATTGAACGACTTGAACGGCTCGAACCCGACTCCCGCTTTTCAACTCGACGCGTTGCGCTTGACGGGAGTTTCATGGAGCTTATCTTCATTGTAGAAACAGGTTGGAGGTGTGCCGATGCAGGTTCGAGTTCAAAAGTGGGGTCAGGTAAAAGGTTATCCTTTTGAAGTAACGATCCCCTCCGAACCAACGCTCGGCGGCGTGGTTCTTGCCGATCAAGTTAAGAGTCTCGATTGGCGCATTCGGAAAGCGGAATTCATTTGCAAACTGCCGTGCGAAACTACCAGTGAAGTGTTAGACAAATTGGGTGCTCTTTTGCTCGAGGGGAATTAGCCGGTTTGAACTAACCATTCGGAATACACAACATTGTAGTTGAGGAGCGGATTGTAACAGCCCGGTATCCAGCGTCGCTAATTCAACCTAACCCCAACGGGGTGGCCGGTTTACTCCGGAATGGGTGGCCGGTTTGCCCCGGAACAGGTGGCCGATTTGGTCCGGAATACGCAGGTAGAAACGCCTTTTGATGGCAGCGTGAGCGATGGGCCAGACGTGACCAGGCGGAAAATGGCAGTTGGCGCGCGGCACCGCTTTGTTTCTTAGAGCGAACGTTTTAGCTCAAAACCTGCGGCTAAGCCTTTAATCAGCGCCTATTTTGCAATCTCTTATCGGTGAATCAATATCTTTGCGCGGGTCCGACCCCGGCGACCCTCCCCTTGTGATGATTGCACAAGTTCGCTTTTAAGCTAAAATGGATCCGGTGGACATCCGGCATTACCTCACGGCGTCCGGCAAGGACCCGTATCAGTGGCTAGACGAGCTCAAGGATCTAAGAGGGCGAGTTGTTATTCAGCGTCGAATGGATCGGGTAGCTAACGGAAACTTCGGTGATCACCAGTTCTGTCAGGACGGAGTCTGGGAGTTAAGAATCCACTTCGGCCCGGGCTACCGCGTGTATTACGGACGAGAGGGAGAGACAATCGTAGTTTTGCTTTGTGGCGGATCAAAACGCGCTCAATCGGCAGACATCAAGGAAGCGGTCCGTTATTGGCTCGACTACCAGAGGAGGAAAAAATGAGTCGGAAATTAAAATCAGCGCCATCCCGTAGCCACGAAGAGGCGACGGTAGATAGTTTTCGCAAAGACCCGGCGTTTGCAGCGGAGTATCTGAACTCCGTCCTTGAAGACGGAGACCAAGAGGAATTAATGCTCGCGTTACGCCGTATGTCCGAAGCTTTTGGCGGCGTTCAAAAGCTCGCCGGAAAGGCGAAGTTGAACGCCAATACCCTCTACCGTACGCTTTCGCCAAAAGGGAATCCGGAGCTGAAAAGTTTGAGGGCGGTTCTACGGGCGATGGGAATGCAGCTCACCGTCCGTCCCTTGCGGAAACGCGTCGCGTGACCCGGATAGCTAACTCCGGCTCTCCGCCTGGATCGAGATCTTCCGGTTGACTCGAAAGCGCAATCATACACTCTTGGCGCGTACCCATACGACCGGATGGTCCGACGCTACGTGGTGGGTGTGGACGCGCGCTTGACTGCCACACGGAATTAGCTAAGATTAGCTAACCGTTATCCGATACGATCTGGCAATGAAACAGGTGAACATCCATCAAGCGAAGACCGAGTTGTCTAAGCTCGTCGAGCGCGCCGAGGCCGGCGAGGAAATTGTCATCGCGCGTGCCGGCAAGCCTGCCGCCAAGCTCGTCCCATTGACCAGATCCCGCGGCCGTCGCCGGCTGGGACTCCTTGATGGCAAGTTCCAGATTCCGGACGACTTCAACGCACCGCTGCCTGATTCCGTTATTCGCGACTTCGAAGGCCGGAAGCGGTGAGGCTTTTGCTCGACACGCACTTGCTGCTCTGGGCGGCGGCAAGCAGCGAGCGCTTGCCAGCTGAAGCGCACGAGCTTTTGGAAGACCAGCGCAACGAGCTGTATTACAGCGCGGCAAGCATCTGGGAAATCGCGATCAAGAGTTCGCTCCGACGCAAAGATTTTCGTATCGACCTCCCCCAGTTGCTGGCGACGTTGCCTGAGATGGGCTTGATCGAGCTGCAGGTAACAGCGGTTCACGCGGCCGGCGTCGCCCGGCTTCCACCCATTCATCGAGATCCGTTCGACCGTCTGTTGATCGCGCAGAGCATTGCTGAGCCGCTTACGCTTCTGACCAACGATGCCTTACTCGACCGTTATCGAGTCGGCGCGCGGGTCGTGTAACATCCAACGTTCATAATCGCTCTGTTGCGGGCGAGAAGACTCCGGGTACACTTTTCCGTCCGTGCTCCGGCAATCGCCCGTCACGCACACTTGGACGGGAAGCGAAACAATCAATCCGCGCAAGGTTCTCGAAATGTTGGGAGGCCGGTTCCACTAACTCAAGCATCATAACCGCATCGCCTGTCCGACGATAATCCTGACCGGGAGCGAGGACGGCTCCCATCAGAGGGCCTTTAA
>JBOHVR010000214.1:0-9587 GCA_050735755.1 Binatia bacterium | reverse complement strand
CATGCGCACCGACGGTTTCGAGCTGGCAGGCTGGGAAAAAATCCTGCCGCCGATCTCGCGCTACCGCCTCAGAGGAAAAACACAATTCGAGCTCGCAGTCGCTCGCTCTTTTGATTCTCGAGATCCGCGCACGACCATCCGTGGCAACTGGAACCTCCATGAAGTGCAGGTCCACGACCAACAAAGCCGCCGCCGGATCGAAGATGCGAGCGCCGAGATGGTCTTTGACGGCGATGAGGCACGGGTCACCGATGCCTCTTTTCGTCTCGGTTCCACGCCGATGAAGCTGCAGGGAGTGCTGCGCAATTTCTCTGATCCTGTCTTCCAATACGTCCTGCGTTCACCCAAGGTCAGGCTGGCGGATCTGCATGAAGTGGCCGGCCAGCCAGCGGATGCGATGACGGCTTTCCATGCCACCGGAGAGATCCGCGCGGGGAGCGGGACCCCTTCGATCCGGAACGCGCTTTTCGTCTCTGCGGGTTCTTGGCAGGGGCTGCCTTATCGCAACTTGAATGCTGAAGTCGTTTGGTCCGCGACCAGCATAACGCTGAAGAAGCTATCGTTGGAGGCGCTGGGAGGAGATTTTGCCGCCAGCGGAAGCTTTGGCATATCCGATAGTAACCGGCTTCCCCTTGATGTGGGCCTAAGGGTGAGAAACTTGGATCTCAACCGTCTCCCGGTAAGCGGTTATTTCAACAGTTCTTACTCCTTGGAGGGTCGGTTAAGCATCGACGCTCAATTTCACGGGAACGGCAGTAGCTGGAACGAACTCGGGCGGAGCTTGACGGGCAAAGGCAGCGCTCAGCTGTCGTCAGGAGTCCTAAGGAATTTCAACCTCGCCGGGGCCGTGCTCTCCGACGTCAACGGACTGCCTGGAGTGGTTAACCTTGTTGCCGACGGGAATGCTGCCGAAAACGAGGCCATTCTGGCTAAAAGAGATACGTTTTTCGATAGCTTGGAAGCCTCGTTTTCAGTAGAGAAGGGCCGGTTAAGCACGCAAGACTTGGTCTGGAGAACCGACGACTACACCGCGTTGGGGGAGGGGTGGATCGATCTGGACCGAAGCACGCGCTGGAACGCGACGCTCGTCATGGCGCCGGGCTTCAGCCAACTCGTGGCGCAGGAACATCGCAACATCCGTTTTCTTCTCGATCGGAACGGCAGACTCGTCGTTCCCTTCCGCGTCGAAGGGACGGTTCGCCGCCCGCAAATCAAGCCCGACGTCAAGCGTCTCGCCGAAGTCATCCAAAGGGGTCTTTTGGGGCGTGACTCGGCCCCGCGACGAAGTGCCGTGCCCAAGCCGCAACAGCAGAAAAAAAGGAAATGAATTGGCGCGAGATTTATCTTGAGATCGCCCCCGAAGATATCGCCTACATCAAGTTCATTCTTGAGTCGTATGAAGGCGTCGGCATTATTCGTACCGTCGACCGCAAGCAGGCGATCATTGTGTTGCTTGCCACCGACTCCTTCTTGGCGACAGCCCGAGAACTGGTCACTGCTCTAAAACAAGAGATCGGTCTCGCCGAAGTGGCGCGCCCCGCCGGCATCGGCGACGATTGGCTGATGAGAGAGCTCGCTACCGAACCCTGACCTGATTCTTGTTCCCCGCAACCAGGAAACAAACAACAGCCCTAGCGCGGAAGCCATTAAAAATGCCGGGCCCTCTGGATTCCATCAAACACAAGATCCTTTCATTCTTTGCCGCCCATCCGCGCCGGCGGCTAAAGCCGAAGGAAATCCAGAAAAAGGCGCGCCTCGCGGAAACCGACCTGGACACTGTGGTGGAGTCGCTCCGTCTGTTGGTCCGCGAGGCCCAACTCATTCGCGTGCAGAAGAACCATTATGCCTTGCCCGAAGGTCAAAACCTGATTCGCGGCAGAGTCCAGGCCCATCCGGACGGATTTGGCTTTTTAATACCCGAGCAACGCGATCTCGAAGATGTTTACCTTAGTCGCCGCGAGATGCGACGGCTCATGCATGGCGATAAGGTCCTGGTGCGGCTCGAGAAGAAGCGGCACGGACGCGAGGCGCACGTGGTGCAGGTGATCGAGCGCGGGCAAAAACGTCTTGTCGGAACCTACCAAGAAATCGACGGCAAAGGGCACATAATCCCCATGGACTCGCGCGTCGCCGCCGCCATTGCGCTGGATCAGGGCGCCCGGCCGGCACTTGAGGGAAAAGTCATCGCCGTTGAGCTGTCGCGCTACCCGACCGGCTACGCGCGCGCGCAAGGAAACCTCGTCCGCGTCCTGGGCGACCCGGAAGACCCGGAGGTGCAAGCGGAGAGCATCATCTTTCGCTATCATTTGCCGGTCGAGTTCTCTGCCGACTCGCGCCAAGCCGCGGCCGCCTATCCGCAAGTGATCGACGCCGCCGAGCTGGGGAGGCGCCGGGACTTGCGCTCGCTCCCCATGGTCACGATCGACGGGGAAACGGCGCGCGACTTCGACGACGCGGTTTGCGTTGAGAAAGTTGCGGGAACTTACCGGCTCTACGTTGCCATCGCCGATGTCGCGCATTACGTTTTACCCGACACCCCGATCGACCGCGAGGCGTACGAAAGGGGAACGAGTGTCTATTTTCCTGATCGCGCGCTGCCGATGCTGCCGGCGGAGCTGTCCAACGGTATCTGCAGTTTGAATCCGGACGCGGAGCGCCTGACCCAAACCGCGTATCTCGAGATCAACGGCAAGGGGGAAATTCTCAAGCGTCATCTCTATCGCGCGGTGATCCGCAGCCGCGCGCGCATGACCTACACCAACGTGCGCCGGATTTTGGTCGATCGAGACGCCGCCTGCGCCGAGCAGTACCGCACTCTGGTTGACGGGTTTCATCTCATGGAAGAGCTCGCAACCTTGCTGTGGGAAGGCCGCAAGGCGCGCGGGAGTCTGGATTTTGATCTGCCGGAAGCCGAGATCATTTTGGACCTTCAGGGCATGCCGGAAAACATCGTGCGCGCGGAGCGCAATATCGCGCACCGGATCATCGAGGAATTCATGATTGCCGCCAACGAAGCGGTCGCGCGCCACCTCAAGGAACAAGAGCTGCCGCTTCTGTATCGCGTGCACGAAGATCCGGACAAGGAAACCTTGCGCGCGCTCGAGCCCTTTCTCTTGAGCCTCGGCTACCGCTTGCCGCTGAAGCGCGAGAAGCTCGCGCCGAAAGACCTCCAGCGCGTGCTCGAGGCGGCCCGGGGGAAACCTGAGGAAAGGATTCTGAACCGCCTGCTGCTGCGCGCGATGAAACAGGCGCATTACGCGCCGGAAAACATCGGTCACTTCGGTCTTGCCTCGACCTGCTACACCCATTTTACCTCGCCGATCCGCCGCTATCCCGATTTGATCGTGCACCGAATCGTGGCTATGGCTTTACAAAATAAAAAACTCACGAGCGTCGAAAAAGACGATCTTTTGCTCTATCTGGACGAGGCGGGAAAGCACACTTCGCAGCGGGAGCGCATCGCCATGGACGCGGAGCGCGAGATGGTCGAGTTGAAAAAGGTCCAGTTCATGATGGACAAGATCGGCATGGAATTCAGCGGCTTTATCGTCAGCTTGACCTCTTTCGGCTTTTTCGTCGAGATCACGTCCTATTTTGTCGAGGGTCTCGTCCGTCTCGCCACTCTGGAAGATGATTTTTACCATTACTATGAGAAGGAAAATCTCCTCAAAGGGCGCCGGCATGGCCGCGCGTTTCGGATGGGCGATCGGGTTGTGGTCCGGGTCGCCGGCGTGCGCGCCTTTCGCGGCGAAATCGAATTCGCGCTCGCCGCCAGCCATCTTCCCGATGAGCGGCTCGTCGGCCGGGACGATTGACCGGGGCGGCCAGGAAGGTTAACGTCGGCCATGATCGTGAGCGTCGGTGTCGATCTGATCGAAGTCGCGCGCATCCGCGACGCCGTGCAAGATTCGCAGATTGGGCAGCGTTTGCAGAAGCGGGTTTTTACCGCGAAGGAGATCGCCTACTGTGAAAGGCGCCAGCGCAAGCACGAGAGCTATGCGGCGCGCTTCGCGGCCAAAGAGGCCGTCATGAAGGCATTGGGCCGCGGCTGGGGCGCGCAAGTGGCGTGGCTCGACATCGAGGTTGTCAATGCGCCCGGCGGAGCGCCGCGGATCAATCTTTACCGCAAAACCGCCGAGCTCGCGCAACGGTTGGGGATCCGGCGCTTCACCCTTTCCCTCACCCACACGCAAGACCACGCCATGGCCTTTGTGATTGCGCAGTCGGAGTGATGCTCTATTTTTCGCGACACTCGCCTCCCAAAATTGTATCCTTTTTACTTTTACCTTTTACCTTCGCCGCTATATTCCCGCCGGCTAAATTTTTACTTTTAATGTTGCCTTTCGTCGCAGGCCTTGACCCTTCCTTGCCGTCCTTACTAAGATGGGTATTCTCCTCCCGAGTCAAAATTCCCTATGATTGTCAAAACGCTCGAATGGAAAAACGACAGCGTGATCATTCTCGACCAGCGTCTTTTGCCCGGGAAGGAGATTTATCGGGTCTATCGCAACTACAAAGCCGTGGCTCAAGCGATCCGGGCGATGGTAATTCGTGGCGCCCCCGCGATCGGAGTCGCCGCGGCTATGGGTGTGGCCCTGGGAGCCCTGAAGGCAAAAGAGAAGGACTTCGATCGCGAATTCGAGCGCATGCTCAAGGTCTTTGCCGGCACCCGTCCGACCGCGGTCAATCTGTTTTGGGCGCTCGAGCGCATGCGCAAAGTCTACAGCGAAAGCCGCAGCGCCGGCATCAAGCCCGTCAAACAACGGCTTAAAGAAGAAGCGCAACGCATGCATGCGGACGACATTGCCGCCAATCAACTGCTGGGAAAAAACGGCGCCCGTCTCGTCGGCGGCGCCGCGCGCGTGCTCACGCATTGCAACGCCGGCGCTCTGGCGACCGCCGGCTACGGCACGGCTCTGGGAGTCGTCCGCGCAATCAAGGAAAGCGGCAAGAAAGTCGAAGTGTACGCCAACGAAACGCGTCCCTTTTTTCAAGGGGCGCGGCTCACGGCATGGGAACTCAAAAAAGAGGGAATTCCCGTGACTTTAGTCACCGACAGCAGCATGGGATACGTGCTCCAGAAGAGCAAAGTGGACGTCGTCATCGTGGGTTGTGATCGCGTCGCGGCCAACGGCGATGTCGCCAACAAGATCGGCACGTATACTCTCGCGGTTCTCGCCCGCCGCCACGGCATCCCTTTCTACGTCGCCGGTCCGACTTCATCCTTCGACCTGAGCTGCGCGTCAGGATCCGAGATCCCTATCGAAGAAAGAGATCCGAAGGAAGTTTCTCACATGTTCGGGAAATCCATAAGTCCGGCGGGAGTGCGCGTGCTCAACCCCGCATTCGATGTGACCCCGAACGAGCTGGTATCCGCCTTCATCACGGAAAAGGGCATTATCACTCAACCTTTCGAACGAAACATTCGCGCTTATGTCCACCATTGACAAAAAAGATCAACTCGAAGAGTTCTTTCACGTCTCGGGCAAACCGCGCGCTCAGTGGCGCGTGGGCACGGAGTATGAAAAGGTCGGCATCGAGCGGCAGACGGGCAAGGCGCTACTCTACAGCGGCCCCCGAGGAGTCGAGACCATTCTCAAGGCGCTCGTGGATGAGTTCCGCTGGGAGCCGATCGAAGAGGATGGGCACGTGATCGCCCTCAAACGCGATAAGGCCGAGATCCATTTGGAGCCCGGAGGTCAAATCGAGCTGAGCGGCGAGCCATGCGAGACGATCCATTGCACGCATGGAGAATTTACCCAACACATCCGGGAGCTTTTAGAGATTGCGGACCGGCTGGACGTTGTCTTCCTCGGCCTGGGCATGCAACCTTTCAGCTCTTTGGACGATATCGAATGGGTGCCGAAAAGACGCTACCGGATCATGGCGCCCTATATGCTCAAAGTGGGAACCTTGGGCCAGCGGATGATGAAGCAGACGGCGACGGTGCAGGCGAATATCGATTTCAGCGACGAAAAAGATGCTATGGCCAAGTTCCGCACTTCAATGGGTCTGGTGCCATTGATCATTGCCGTCTTTGCCAATTCGCCGATTATGGAAGGCAGGTTGACCGGCTTCAAGAGTTTTCGCGAGCACATCTGGACGCGAACCGACAAAAACCGCTCCGGCATGCTTCGTTTCGCCTTCGATCCGAACGTTTCCTTTCACCATTATATGGAATACGCCCTGGACGTGCCGATGTATTTTATCCTGCGCAACGGGACATACATCGATTTCACCGACGTAACGTTCCGCGACTATTTGACCCGCGGTCATATGGGCCACTATGCCACGCTCGACGATTGGAAAGTCCACCTGACGACCCTGTTTCCCGAAGTCAGAATCAAGAGCTACATCGAGATCCGTTGCGTGGACAGCCAACCGCCGGAGCTGATGCCCGCTCTCGCGGCTCTCGTCAAAGGAGTCTTGTACGAACCCGACTGTCTGGACGCCGCGTGGGATCTCGTGAAAGATTGGTCGTGGGACGAACGGATGGAAGCCTATCTCGATTCGCACAAAAACGCCCTGGCGACGCGCGTGCGGCGTTTCTCGCTCCGAGATCTCGCCACAGAGCTCCTCCAGATCGCCTGGGAAGGCTTAAGACGCCAGCACGTGCTGAACCAGAACGGCGAAGACGAAACGATCTATCTCAAGCCGCTGCGGGATCTGGTCCTTCAAGGCAAATGCCCGGCGGATTTGATCGTGGAAAAGTGGGAAGGAGAACTCGCCCAAAATGTGCACAAACTCATTGAGTACACCGCTTATAAGCTGCCGTGATCTCCCCCGCGATTTGCCGATGAGAATCGAGGTCAAGCTGATCGAATGTGTTTTTGGGCGTAAAAGATCTAAGGTAGCGCCGCTTTAGGTTCCGAATCCGAGAATAGCTCTCCTCGACCCGCTGGTGGAACCGCGCGTCCTCTTCGACGCGGCGCAAAACTCGCTCGCAAGCCTGCGTCGCTTGCGCCAAATCGTGACAGAACAGCAGCACGTCAGCGCCGGCCTCCACAGCAAGCACCGCTGCGTCTTGCAAGCCATAGTTTCCGCTGATCGCCTTCATTTCCAGATCATCCGTAAAGACAACGCCATCGTATTTCAACTCCTGGCGTAGTACCCCGGTAATAATCGCCTGCGAAAGCGTCGCCGGGCGCTCGCGATCCCACGCGGGATAAAGAACATGGGCCGTCATCAGGGCATCAATGCCGCGGTCGCAGGCGTGCGCGAACGGCGGCAGTTCCACCCGGCGCAGCGATTCCTCGCTTCGCGCCACCACCGGCAACTCCAGATGAGAGTCTGCGGACGTATCGCCGTGTCCGGGAAAGTGTTTGCCGCATGGGATCACCCCGCCGCCCCTCAAGCCCTCGACAATGCTCCATCCCAGCTGAGCAACCGCCATCGGCTCCGCGCTCAAAGAGCGATCGCCGATAACCGGATTACCGGGGTTGGACAAGACATCCAAGACGGGCGCGAAATCAAGATTAATGCCGACCGCGGCCAGCTCGCGCGCCGTCGCTAAAGCAAAACGAATGGCGAGTCCGGGACTGCGGGCGGTTCCTAAAGCGGCGGCGGGCGGAAAATGTGTAAACGGCTCGGGGTAGCGGTGCACCCGGCCCCCTTCTTGATCAATCGCGATGAAAGGCGCCAACTCCCCGCCTGTTTGCTCCCATAGCGCGCGGCACAAGGTATAGATTTGTTCGGGTTCATGTAAATTGTGAGCGAATAGAATGACCCCGCCCAAGCGGCAGTCGGCAAAAACGCCGGCTTCTGCGCCGGTAAGCTCAGCTCCGGACAGCCCCACCATGAACATCTGTCCAACGATTTCCCTTAAGCTCGCCACGTCTGTGACTATACCATCACGCTCACGAAAAAACCTGGTCTCCCGGATCCTGCCTAATTGTATTTTAACTCGCAACTCGAAACCCGAGACTCGAAACCACCTCAGGCTGGAAAATTTTCTCCGGTTTGTGTACATTGGCGCGCAACCGATGAAGCAAACCAAATATCTGGTGGTCGAGGGGCCGATCGGCGTTGGCAAGACCAGTCTCGCCAAGAGCCTGGCTCAAGAGTTTTCGGCGCGCACGGTTTTTGAGCGGGTGGAAGACAATCCGTTCCTGCCCAAGTTTTATGATGACCGGAAAACCTACGCGTTCCAGAACCAGCTCTTTTTTCTCCTCAGCCGTTACCAACAGCAAAGGGACCTGGGGCAGCAGGATCTATTCAAACAGAATCTCGTCTCAGATTATCTCTTTGCCAAAGACAAGATCTTTGCGACCCTCACGCTTACCGGCGAGGAACTCACCCTCTATCAGCAGATCTATCAGCTCTTGGATCCCCGAGTTTCCAAGCCCGATTTGACGATCTATTTGCAAGCGAGACCTGAAGTTCTTTACAAGCGGATTAAAAAGAGGGATAAAACTTTCGAACGCGGGATTACCCTGGATTATCTGAAAGAGGTGGCGCAAGCTTACAACCAGTTCTTCTTTCACTACGAGGATACGCCCCTCTTGGTAGTCAACACTTCAGACATTGATTTCGTTGAGAGCAGCAACGACCTGGCTGACTTAATCAAGGAAATCAATAGCATGGGTCCAGGGACCCAGCATTATATACCGCTTGGATCCAGGTAACCTGGACTGAGACGGATGCCATCGTAGGGGAACTTGTGGCGCCTCCACGGGCTGCCTCATTCCGTTAAGAAGGCCTTCCGGCTTTGTCCGGGAGGCTTTTTTGTTTGGAGGAGGAAATGGCAGACAAGATGACCGTCCCAGAGATCAGAAAGATGAAGGAACGAGGCGAGAAGATCAGCGTTCTGACCGCCTACGACTACTCCTTCGCGCGCATCTTGGATCAGGCGGGAGTTGACGTTCTTCTGGTCGGCGACTCTCTCGGCTCGGTGATTCAAGGAGAGCAAAGCACGTTACCGGTAACTCTCGATCACATGATCTATCATACGCGCGCGGTTGTGCGCGCGCGCCAGCGGGCCCTGGTCGTCGCCGACATGCCCTTTCTGAGCTTTCAGATCAGCGCCGAGGAGGCAAAGCGAAACGCGGGACGCTTGCTCCAGGAAGCGGGAGCCGAGGCCGTTAAGCTCGAGGGCGGGGTAACGATCTCCGACACGATTGCTGCAATTGTCAGGGCCGGCATCCCCGTCATGGGCCACGTGGGCTTGACGCCGCAGTCCATTCATCGGATCGGCGGTTATCGGGTCCAAGGCAAAGAAGGAAAAGAGCGGGAAGCTATTCTTCAAGACGCCGTGGCGGTAGAACAGGCGGGCGCCTTTTCGCTGGTCCTGGAGGCGATTCCTGCGGACCTGGCACGGGAGGTTACGGCGCGAGTATCGATCCCCACTATCGGCATCGGCGCCGGCCTCAACTGCGACGGCCAGGTTTTGGTGATGCATGACATGTTGGGACTCTTCGACATGTATACGCCGAAATTCTTCAAGCGCTACGCGGATCTGAATGGAGCTGCGACCGCAGCCGTGCAAAACTTTGTCGCCGACGTCAAACAGGGAACCTTCCCCGAGGAAAAACACTCGTTTCACTAAGATTGCGGCAATGGAGTGAAGGAGTGATGGAGCAATGGGGGAA
>JBOHVR010000213.1:0-8351 GCA_050735755.1 Binatia bacterium | reverse complement strand
ATGTGGAGAGATCATAAACTGTATGATGAAAACTATCACTTGGCGAATATCGCACGACAGAGGATCCGCCAGCTGGCGTGAAAAAAATAAACAGGGGACTTGACAACCGTCATAGAAAGTCTGTGCGCTCAAGGGAGGAAGCGGGCGGAAGCGTGACGTTGACGCCGAAGATCCCCTGGTCCTCCTCCGGAATGAAGCCAGCGGGGAGGGCGCCGCCGAAAACGCCCGCGCCAATCGCCACTACCACGATGATCAAGATAGTAAGAATTGCGCGGCGGACGAGTAGCCGCGCGCCGTTGACATAAGCGGTGGTCGAGCGATCGAAGACCCGGTTGAAGCCACCGAAGAATTTCCCCAGCAGGCCGCGCGCCGGTTTTGGCGCGCGCAGAAACATGGCGCAGAGCGCCGGCGAAAGCGAGAGCGCATTGAAAGCCGAAAGCAGCACCGAGATGGCGATGGTCAATGCGAATTGCTGATACATCTGTCCCGTAAGGCCGCCCAGGAAGGCCACAGGAATGAAGACGGCGGAGAGGATGAACGCGATGCCGATGACCGGCGCAGACACCTCCTTCATCGCCTGGATCGTGGCCTCTTTGGGATTCATCCCGTGCTCCAGATGATGCATCACCGCTTCCACCACGACGATGGCGTCGTCGACCACGATACCAATGGCGAGCACGAGACCGAACATCGAAAGAGTGTTCACCGAGAAACCGAGCAAAGGAAAAAAGATAAACGTGCCGATTAGCGAAACCGGCACGGTCAGGAGCGGGATGATCGTCGCACGCATATTCTGCAGGAAGATGAACACCACGAGAGTCACCAGGACGACCGCTTCGATAAAAGTGTGAACGATCCCCTCGATCGAGGCTTCGACCGCCGGTGTTGTGTCGTAGACGATCTTGTAGTCCATGTCCGGCGGAAAGAGCGCTTTCGCACGTAACATCGTCTCGTAGATCGCCTCGGAGGCCTTGAGCTGGTTCGCGCCGGGGAGCAGGTACACGGCCATCGTGCCGGCCGGCTTCCCGTCAAGGCGGCCAAAGGAGTTATAGTCCTGCGAGCCGAGTTCAGCGCGCCCCACGTCTTTAACGCGAATGACCGCGCCGGTTTCAGTTTGGCGGATGATGATGTTTTCAAACTCTTCCGGATTAACGAGCCGCCCGGGAGCGCTTACGGTATAGGTAAACTCTTGATCCTTAGGTGTGGGCGCCATACCGATGCGCCCCGCCGGCGCCTGCAGGTTCTGCTCTTTGATTGACGAGATAACATCGGACGGGGTGAGAGCGAGGTTCGCGAGCCTGTCGGGTCGTAGCCAGATGCGCATGCCGTAGTCGGCACCGCCAAAGAGATCGACCTGGGCAATGCCGGGAATCCGCAGGATCTGGTCGCGCAGGTTGATACCGCAATAGTTGATCAGAAAATTGGCATCGTAGCTTTGCTTGGGCGAATAGAGGGAGATAAGCATCAGAATACTTGGACTCTGCTTCTTGACAGTGACGCCCTGTTGTACAACCTCCTGCGGCAGGCGGGCTTGAGCGGACGAGACGCGGTTCTGAGTCAACACGTTCGCCGTATCCTGATCGACGCCGACCTCGAAGTTGACGTCGAGCTGCATGCGGCCGTCGCTGGTATTCGACGACTTCATGTAAATCATCTTGTCGACACCGTTGACTTCCTGCTCGATGGGCGTGGCCACCGATTGCTCCACGGCCACCGCTGAGGCGCCGGGATAGGTCGCCGTGACGCGAATGGTCGGCGGCGCGAGAAACGGATACTGCTCGATGCTAAGCCCCTTCAATGTGAAAAGGCCCATCAGGACCATGATGATGGAGATAACGATGGCAACGATAGGCCTGCGGATGAAAAAATTTGCCATGGCCTATTTCCCTTTCGCGTCCTTAGATATGCTCTCCGGTGGCGGAGCGTTCGGCACAGGCGGCGAAGCCACTTCTTCGGCCTTCTCCAGCTTCGCGTTGACCTGCACGCCCGGGCGTACTTTTTGAATCCCTTCCACGATGACTTTTTCCCCCGGCTTGACTCCGGAATCGATGACCCAGACGTTACCGACGCGTTCTCCAGCTTTGACCATGCGCTGGTCCACCGTGGAATCCGGCTTGACCACCAGGACGCTGTACAGACCTTGAATCTCCTGCACCGCGCGCTGCGGAACAAGGACCGCCCCTTCTTTGAGGTCGGTTACGAATCGCGCGCGTCCATACTGGCTGGGACGCAGGATGCGCTCGGGATTGGGAAAGCTAAACTGCCCGCTGAGAGTGCCCGTCGTTGGATCCACCGCGCGCTCGACGGCGTCGAGCCGTCCTTTGTGCGGGTGCACGCTTCCATCGGCCAAAATCAACTCGACGCCGAATCTTTTCTCGAGGGATTTATCAACAGCGCCGCGCCGGGCAAGCCTTAGATATTCCGCTTCGGCGATCGCGCAGCGAAAGAGGATTGGATCGATCTGCGACACGGTGGTCAGCGGCGTGCTGTCGCCGCGCGCTACCAGGGGCTGCCCACCTTCTTTTGTGTCGTGCCGATGAGTCCGTCGATGGGTGAAGTGATGCTGGTGTAGGCAAGGTCGAGCTTAGCTTTGGTCACCTTCGCGTGATTCGCCACGACCTGCGCCTGGGCCGCGTCCTGGCCTGACAGCGCGTTGTCGAGTTCCTGCTGGCTGACGGCCTGTTGTTCGGCGAGGGGTCTGTATCGGGCGACATCATTTTTGTTTTTTTCCAGTCGCGCCTGGGCCGTAGCGAGGTCGGCCTTGGCCTCAGCGAGAGCAGCCTCGAGTGGCTGCGGATCGATCCTATACAGGAGTTGGCCCTTGCGGACGAAAGAGCCTTCAGTGAAATTCACGGAAACGAGATAGCCTTCGACACGAGAACGGATCTCTATGTCCTCCGACCCCAGCGTGGACCCAACAAGCTCGATGTAAATCGGAACATCTCTTTGAACGACTTCGGCGACTTGCACTTCCGGGGGCGGCGGCGGAGCCTCCTTTTTAGAACAGCCGACGCCGACGGCTAGGAGAAGGCAGGGAACTAGCATCGGCGATAGCCTTATGGACAGCCGTTGAATCAACTCACAACTATGAACATTCACAATCGCCCTCCAAACTGTGTGGCCTTCTGGGAGCCCATCTTCATTAGTCCGAGTGGAAACTGGTGAAAAACGCGAAGGCCTGGTATTGGACGTTGGTCCAATGTTCCGCTTTCTAAGAACTCAGCCACATTCGCGCTTCGCTCAGGCGCGACGGAGTGAAGAACTCGATGGCCGTGGCGCGAAATCCCTTGGCGGTAAAAGCAAACGCGTCGTCTTTCCATTTTTCATCGCCGACGATAGCCATTTTTTCGATGTGTTGACCCTGCTCCATCATAAAGCTCACGTCTCCCCAGTCTCCGCGCCGCTCCCAGCCCTCGAATGCTTCAAGAATAACGAGGGCGCAGACCTTCCCCTCCGGCTCGATGGCTTCTTTGGCAATCTGGATGATCCGATCATAATCAGCCCTCTTGAACATTCCCCGAGTTTTTAGCTGCAGCAGTTTTCCCGCAGCATCGATTATTTCTACCGGCATGGCCGTACCCTCCTTTTAATTTTAATTAGCGTCGAGGGACGAGTGACAAGTGCCGAGTGATGAAAGCCAGCATTCTCACCGGCTGAGCGTTGAACATATGAACAGGCGTCAACAGAGAAAGCAGAGGGCGCTTGGAATATTGGAATGATGGAATGATGGAAAAGCGGAAAGTGAAAACACGGAATGATGGAATGGTGGAATAATGGAATGATGTTCCAATCTTCCAGTCTTCCAATCTTGCAATATTCCATTTTTCCAGTGTTCCATTCTTCCACTCTCCATTCTCTCTGTTTTTTCTTGTTGCATTGCATTACTCTTCCCTCGACCCTCGTCACTCGGCCGTTTGTCTAGGGACGCTCTTCCTCTACAAATTGAATTGCGTCGCCGCGCGTCCTGACTGCGACAAGAGAAACGCGGCGATGATGATCGGCGCAATCAACCAAAATCCCGCCCGTGAAACAGACTCGCCTTGAATGATGACATTGATCACAAGCAATACGCTTATCGCGGCAACGCTTAATCCCAGCCATCGAGCCCAACTTTTCTGCAGGAGCAGGCCGACGGCAAACAGCAGATAGAGCGTCGCCAAGACAATAACCAATCCGCCGCGGGCGAAGGCGACCGCGCCGAACAACGGCAAGATCAGCAGCCCTTGGCCGAACTGATCGGCGCCGATGTTGAACCACTCAAAGGCACGAAATACACCAAGAACGCCTTGCACGAGAGCGAGAATGGCAATGAAAATCGGCATGGGAGATCGACGCTTCATGGCTTCGCCTCTCGATTAGTCATCCTCCTTGCGACGATGCTACTCGATCCTTTCCATCAACTTGCAGTCGCCGCCAAATCCAGGCGCTGCTCACTCTCACCGAGCGGCCTACGCGCGGTGGCGTCGGCGCGCTCCGAATTTTACTACTGAATACGGGGATAATTAGCAGGGAGTAAGATGTAGAACTATTGGACTTTGGTCCAATACACCAAGTCCTTCCGGAGTGAAAGCAAAGCAGCAGAGATCTTAACACGATTTATTTTGTGATCTTTCGCTTCGCCATAACGAACCTCAAAATACAGCGGGCCGAGTGTCGAGGATCGGGTTGACCTCGGCTAGGTAAGACGTTATCTTACCCAATATGAAAACCACGGTTTCCACGAAAGGACAGATCATTCTCCCGGCGGAAATTCGCCAGCGCGATGGCATCGAGTCGGGCCAAGAGTTCGAAGTCGAGCGCATCGACCGAGGCGAATACCGACTAAAACGAAAGGAGCGGCGGCGTAATGAAGGCCTCGTGAAGCTGCTGCTCGCCTGTCCCGTTAAAGGTTGGTTCAAGCCGATGGATCGCAGGAAGACAACCGACGACATCAAGGCGCCAAGACTCGCGTGACCTACCTGGTCGATGCCAACGTGCTCAGCGAGCCGACAAAGCCTGTGCCCAGCAGCAAGGCCGTCGCCTGGCTGAGTGCCAACGAGGAGAATCTCGTCGTGGACTCCATCATTCTGGGTGAACTGTGCGTCGGCATTCTCTCGCTGCCGCGTGGACGTAAGCGGACACAACTCGAGCAATGGTTCGGCGACGTGGTGCAAACCATAGATTGCCTTCCATGGGACGCCACGATTAGCCGACGGTGGGCTAAACTCGTCGTGGATTTGAAGCAGAAGGGAGACAAGTTACCGCTGCTGGACAGCATGATCGCTGCCACGGCGCTCCAACACGATCTCACCGTTGCGACGCGGAACAACCGCGATTTTAACAAGACTGGCGTCAAGATACTGAACCCCTTCGCGTGACGGCGCCAATCGCCGCTTCATATCTCTTACCTCGACACTCGTCCCTTTCTCCTCGTCATTTCCTCACAGAAGGTAGTCGGTCGAGATTTTGCTTGTGCCATTTACTATCGCCTTTCCTACGCACAGTTTGCCAAGCTCGTTTGAATGAACTGACGGACTTTACAGCCCATATTTTTGTATGTATCCTTTGAGGCTGCGGCATCGTCATGGCGAGGACTCGCTTCGAGTGGGACCAGGGCAAAAATTGTCAAAACCAGCTGAAGCATGGCGTTGCGTTCGAGCTTGCTCAGTTGGCTTTTGCCGATCCGAACCGCGTTATAGCGGAGGACCTGCAACACAGTGTATCGGAGAAGCGCTACTACTGTTTTGGAAAAGCCGGCGGCGGCATCATGACGGTACGGTTTACATACCGCGAGAACGTGATCCGGATACTTGGCGCCGGTTACTGGCGCAGAGGGAAAATAATCTATGAAAGAGAAAATAAAATACACGAATGAACCCCTAGGTAAATTTCGTATTATTGAGGATTTTCTGCCGCCGCCCGCCGACCTCGTATTCAGCCAGCAAAGTGTCAAAGTGACCATCGCTTTGAGCAAAGCCAGTGTGGACTTCTTCAAGAAGGAAGCGAAAAAACATGGCACCCAGTACCAAAAGATGATTCGCAGGTTGCTCGACGTTTACGCTGCGCGCCACAATTGACGGTCGCCTTCCGCATTTTTGTCACTCACTCTTCGCCACTCATCCGACTATCTCCTTTGCTCTTTCGAGGGTGGACTCACATCCTCCGTCCCCGGCTCACTGGAGCGAAGCTATCAAATCAACCTAAAGCCTGACTATCGGACCTTGGTCCAGTAAGGCGATGGCGCCCAAAGGCCAGAGAAGCGCTACGATAGAAACGGCATGTACAAAGAATTATCAACAGGTAGACACTGGAATCAGTCGGCTTTAACCCGCGGCCTTAATAGAGGGGCGTTTATGCGCTAGCCATTGCCGGCACAGTGAAATAAAATGTCGCGCCTCGGTCCACGTTGTTCTCCGCCCAGAGCCGGCCCCCGTGTGCTTCGATAATCGACCGGCTAATTGGAAGTCCCGTGCCGAGCCCTTCGCGCTTGGTAGTGTAGAAAGGCTGGAAAATCTTATCGAGCTTGTCGTTCGTCAGGCCGGTGCCGTGATCTCGGACCGAGACCTCAACCGTGCCGGCGCCATTTGTTTTCGCCCGCATTTTGACGCTGCGTTCCGTCGTTCCTTTCTCACAGGAGCTAACAGAGAAAACGAAATTTCTTTTGAAATCGTCTCAGTTCTCTCCGTTGTCTCCTGTTAGCTTTCCCACACTCGCCCCTCGTCACTTCTTTGCAGGAGACAACAGAGGAAACAGAGTTTAATAAAATTCATCTCCGTTAACTCTGTTTGCTCCTGTTGAATTGCATAACTCTTCCCTCGACACTCGTCAGGAGTGTGGTTCAGTCTTCATCTCTGTTCACTTCACCTTTTCGATGTCGTTGTCGCGCCCCATGTTGGCCATTGTCGCCGTGCCAGTCTCGGCTGCTTTCGTGAGGATGTGCCTGTTCATAAAAGCGACCATGGCAGTGCGGTCACCCGGTCGTTGAGCGCCAGCGGGGCGGTGCAACGGCAAATGACGTAGCCGTGCCGTGCGCGTTTCGGGTGTTCGTCCAGAAACGTCAGCAGATGTCGCGCGGCGCTGGGCGTGGGGTGCTCGGTCCACTTGACTTCGATGGGGATGAGCCGGCCACCGCGGGCGATAATAAAATCCACTTCAGCGCCCGCCTTGGTGCGCAGGTAATGGAGCTTGCCGCCGCCCAAATATTGCAGGCGTTTCCACAACTCGATGCCCACCCATTGCTCGAACAGCGGGCCGGGATTGGCCCGCACCGCCGCGGTCTCCAATGGCAGTTCCGCCGCGGCATTGCGCACGCCCACATCGAAAAAGCAAAACCGCTCCGTGGACAGCAAACTCTTGCGCGGGCTGCCCGAAAACGCAGTCACCCGAAACCCGATGAACATGTCTTCGAGCAACTGATAGGAGGTCTTCACCGTCGGCAGGCTCACCCCGGCCTCGCGGGAAATCCCGGCGTAATTGATCATCTGTCCGGACTCGGCGGCGGCCAGTTGCAGGAACCGGGCGAAAGCCGGCCAGTTTTTCACCAGCGCCTCGCGCCGCAGTTCCTCCTCCAAATAGACCAGCGTATAAGCCCGAAGCAAGTCGGCGTGTTGAGCGCGAGCGGTGGTCGCCAAGCCGGGCAGTTCGCCGAACGTTAGCCGTTCGAACAGGTTCGTGGCGGGAAACCTCGGGTCGTCTACCGCGCCACGCTTGGGCATCGGCAACGGCGTTTCGCCCGCATCTGCCCGGCCCCTGGCGGCGGGCGGCCAGCAGCAGGGGATACAGATGGTACAGTAGGCTGCGGCCCGGCAGCAGGTTTGCGCCCGTCACGCGCAGTTTGCGGGCGGAACTGCCGCACAACACGAAGCGCCACCGGCGCTTGTCGGAATCGTAGAGATGCTGCACCGCGTCGAAGATCGCCGGCACGTTCTGCGCCTCGTCCACTACGACCGTCGCGGGCCGGCGTGATTTCGGCAGCGCCCGGCACCGCTGGACGAGCAGATCGGGGTTACGCAGGTATTCGGCACGCTCGCCGGGCCGCGAAAAATCCAGCCAGACCGCCGCGTCCGGCAGTAACTTTCGCAGCAGCGTGGACTTGCCGGTCTGGCGCGCCCCGAACACCAGATGCGCGTACGGCGCGGCAAATTTCTTTTTCCATAGCGGTTCGACCCAGCGACCAAACATACTGTCTGCTTTATAATCTCCCGACTAATCTAAAGTCAACTATTCAATCGGTCGGATCGCTACCGGCCGCTCCCCGTCACGTTTCTACGGGAGGCAACAGAGGGCGCTTGGGGTGTTGGAATGGTGGAATATTGGAATGATGGTAAAGCGGAAAGTGAAAGCACGGAATGATTGGATTGATGGAATGATGG
>JBOHVR010000212.1:0-2898 GCA_050735755.1 Binatia bacterium | reverse complement strand
GATCTTAATACTTGTATAATGCAACATCGACTCGAGATCCCGCCAGAGGGAGCACGTTGGGGCTGGAAGAATCCGCGCAGCATTCACTTACTACCTTTTTTTCATAAGCATTTCCCTGAACTGAAGTTCGTCCATGTTGTTAGAGACGGAAGAGACATGGCTCTATCAGCAAATACCGTGCAGCTCTTTAGGCACGGAACGGCAATTCTGGAGCCCGGCCATCTGGCAGCGCCTCACCCTGTCAAGGCCGCTGCTTTTTGGGCAAGGGTCAATCTTTGTGCCGCTTCCTATGGAGAGGAAAAATTAATCGGGCAATATCATTTGGTGAGATTTGAAAGCCTTTGTTGCAGGCCGGAGGATACTATTAAAGACCTTTTTGCCTTTCTTGGCGTGACATCGACCAACTTGCCCCGTGCACTCGAAGAAGTGACGCCCCCGGTTTCCATGGGTCGGTGGAACAACATTGAAGATGCCTCCTTGTTAGAGGAGATTATCTTCCGTGGTGCTGACGCCTTGCGAAAGTTTGACTATCTTCGATGATTTCTAGGTCGTCTAAGCCGATATCTTCAGAGGGCGGATTTCACGATCCGGATCGGGCGCCTAAACGAGTTTGCTTCGTCGAGGTCATCAAACCAAGCAACTAATTCCTGCACAAGCGTGAGGCGGAGAATGAATGTGCCCTCTGTCGGAGGCGTGCGAATCTTGATCCTGCATTTGCAGGGTCGACGGGGTGATATCGCTTGGGGGAGACGGGATCTTAATCCTTCCGTTCCCTCTAGCTGAAGACCCGAATCAGGGCTCATCCATTTGTAGGAGAGGTGAACTGGGTTCGGCGGAGCAGAGATGAAGAAGGCGTTACCTAAGTTTTCAATCGTGCATTCGAGATCTATTAGGGAATCAGGCTCCATTTGCTCAGGAATTTTCGCTTCGATCTTGACCTTCAGGGCCTCGGGAGGAAGGGGCTCTCCCGTGGCCCACAGCCGCATGGGTTCAACGCCGACCTGTCTGAACATTGCATATTGATCCTGTTCCGCCACTCTTTGATGATTGGTCCGAAAGCCACGTCGAATCCCATCCATTAGTTGCGAGCCAACCCAGACAAGGTCATAGACCTCGCGACACGCAAGAGGAAGGCGGTCAACCACAGCCCAGGCCTTGCGGTCTACCACGGCTATGCTTGCATGGGAGCCCGGGTTGAAGTCGGAACGATTTGCGCTCTCGCCGACGAACAACAAATCATCGGTGACGGCGATTCCCCTAGTCCACCCGCTCAGGAGGAGTCTTCGTACGACGGCTCCCGTTGATCCGTTGAGTTCTAGAAGCTCATGGGTAGCCGAGTTACAAACAATCCAGGCGCCGTCAAGAAACCGGGGATGGTGTGGTGCATCAAGACCGGTAAGAATTGCAGCGCCGGTTATTGGGTCGAATACAAGACCCGAGTGGATGCTTAGCTTATCGGCCCATTCCCGATGCTTGTGAAATTTGCCGAAGGCGGTAACAAGTATTTGGTCGTCTCTTAACAACAAACTATTAAGATGCCAGGCGTCGCCTTCACCGGGAGCCCGCCATCGTTTTGCAATCTCACCTGCGGATGTTATCCAGAGTACCGTATTGGTTAAGGTAGAGATAATGACAAAGTGTTTTCCGTCCCAGGTAATGTCATGGGGTTCCGCTAGTTCGTCGATACGGTAATACCGCGCCACCCCGTGTTTGTCATAGACAAGGAGTTCTCCTGGGCTGGGCGTTTCCCCCGACGACCAAAGAAGCCGAAGAAACCGATCACCAGCAAGATGTAGTCCAGTCGAGCTAATTCGATCGACTAGCTCTATTTCAGATCCGTCGAACGCAACGAGTCCCCCACCGGTGTCGTCATCACCGAGACAAGAAGCGATTAGAACAGAGCCGATGTTGCGTATTCTTCTTCGCATAAAAGTTGGCAGTCAGAGTTGAATCAGGAACCCTACTAACCCATCATTCATGACTATAACTTGGAGCCGGAGCACTATGCAGTCTCCCGGGTGGAATCAGCGTTGACCAATAGGAATGGTTTGGTGTTTACGGATATATAGCACCATGATATTGAGCGGGGTTAGCGTTGGGGCAGTATTAAGGCCTTAGCCGATTATCATTGTGAGAAGAAAAAGTCAAAACTAATCTGGCAGTCTCCCGCGCGGCAGGGCAGGGAAAATGTTGCTGGAAAGCTCAGGCCAAACGAGGTAGCGCAACCGTGGACGTAGGCGTCAGCGATCAAAGGAGATTTCGGTCCAGTATGACGAGCGTAGATTCTCAATCGATAGATGCGGCGCAAATCAAATATCGGCAAGCTCGCCTACTTCACTGGAATACAGTCGCGCGCGAGCTGGAAACGTGGACTGGCTGGGGAGGTTATTATCATCGACGGCTGACTGGGGTTTACCAATCTCTCGTTCCACCTGGACAGTCAGTCCTCGAACTTGGCTGTGGCCGCGGAGATTTGCTGGCTGCCCTCAAGCCAGCCTTAGGCGTTGGTGTGGATTTCTCACAAGAGATGCTCCGGGTGGCAAAAAGCCGGTATTCCAATCTCCGCTTTGTGCACGCGGACGCACATGCACTGGACCTGACCGAAAAGTTTGATGTGATTATTCTTTCCGACTTAGTCAACGATCTGTGGGATGTGCAGACTGTCTTGCAAAACGTTGGCAGACTTACTGCTTCTCACGGCCGGATCCTCATTAATTCCTATAGCCGTTTATGGGAACCGCTTCTAAAGATGGCCGAGCGGCTAAATCTGGCCAAGCCGACATTGTATCAAAACTGGCTGACAGTAGAGGACATCACCGGCCTGCTCAGTCTTACCGACTGTGAGGTGATCAAAAAATGGCAAGAAATCCTCTGGCCCTTACCCACCCCGCTTGTGGC
>JBOHVR010000211.1:0-3534 GCA_050735755.1 Binatia bacterium | reverse complement strand
TTCCTCCCCTGCACAGCGGACTGCTGCGTGACCTTCTGATTGCTCCTCCGATAAAATAGTTCGCAGATCTCGTCCGGGCTCCCATCCGCGAGAATCTTGCCCCGGTCCAGCAGGATTGTCCGCGTGCACAGGCGCGCGACTTGGCGGATATTGTGGCTAACCAGGAGTACCGTTTTGCCCTCCTGCTTGATTAAGTTTTCCATGCGGTCGAAACACTTGCGCTGGAACGCCAGGTCCCCGACCGCCAGGACTTCGTCAACGATCAGGATGTCCGCATTGACGCTGGTTGCAACGCTGAACCCGAGACGGACAGACATGCCGGAGCTGTAGCGCTTCACCGGCGTGTCGATGAACTGCTCCAATTCGGCAAACGCCACGATTTCGTCCATCTTCTTCTTGATCTCGGCCAAAGTCAGCCCGAGAATGATGCCGTTCACATAGATGTTCTCCCGTCCCGTCAGGTCTCCAATTAGGCCCGCTCCTACTTCAATCAAAGGGGCCACCTTTCCCCCGACCCGTACCGTTCCGCTGCTCGGCTTGGTAATACCCGCGAGAAGCTTGAGGAGCGTGCTTTTTCCGGCGCCGTTTTGCCCAATGACTCCCAGCACCTCTCCCGGCTCTACTTTGAAATCCACGTTGTCTAGCGCTTTTAACACCTCTCGTGCCGCCACAGGCCTACCCGTGAGGCGGCCGAACAATTGTTTGGCGCCCTCTCGGATGCCCTCAATTTGTCCGAGGCGGTATTCTTTACAAACTTGACTTACTTCTACAACGGCCATAGCATTGCGATCGCTTGAACTCTTGTGAGAGCCTTCAGATGACGTCGGCAAAGTATGCTTCGGCCCGCTTGAAATAGGCGTAACTCAACGGAAGCACCAGCGCCGTAAGCGCCATGCCGGGAAATATCGTTGCAAAATCCGGCGCGAGTCCTCGCAGCAATGCTCTTTGAAAAGCATCGATGACGCCAACCATGGGGTTCAAGCTATAGAGCGTGTATAACAGATCGGACCACCTCCCGGCGGCCTCGTCGATGAAAAGTTTATCCTGGACCAGCGCTAACGGATAGATGATGGGGGATGCATACATCACAAGCGATAGAGCTACTGGAATAAGCGCCGACACGTCCCGATAGTAAACGTTCATCGCCGCTCCCGCGAAGGTGATGCACAAAGACACCATGATGGTATAGAAGATTATTAGAGGCAGCCACAAAGCTTGAAGAGTCAGGGAGAACCCATAATAAATCATTAGCCCGCTCAGGATGAGCCCGCTAACAGCAAATTCGACGAGTTTGGTGATCACGCTGGTTAACGGAAAGATCTCCCTGGGAAAGTAGATTTTCCGGATGAGATTGGTGTGTCCGACCACGCTGTTCACGCCATCCGAGGTCGATTCCTGAAAAAATATCCAGGGCACCAGCGCGGCAAATGTCAAAATCGGGTACGGAATATCCCCGCTCTCGATTCCGACAATGCTCCTGACGAGCGTAAACATGAGCATAAGCACGAGCGGTTTCAAAACGGCCCACGACAGACCAAGGTAGGCCTGCTTGTAACGCACCACGACGCTTTTCCACGCGAGCACCGCCAAAAGCTCGCGATAGTCAACGATGTTTCTAACGACCTGAAGCATTAGGGAAAGGCTCCCTCGGGAAACGGCACATCGTAAATGGGAAAAAACGCCATCGGCAAGCCTGATGGCCGTCCGAACCCTGGTGCCAAGCATAGCAGGTTGGTGAAAAATCCTTTCGGAGTCCTTCGACGGTGCTCAGGACGAACGGAGGGGACTCGATATTGTTGATGATTTTCCGTTCTGCTGAGCCTGACGAAGTATGAGGCTCTCGAAGCATTCTTAATCTTTTTTCACCAACCTGATCAGGGTGGGATCCGTTATGAAGAAAGTCTACGACGGCTCGTAGTGCCGCTCGTCTCCCTCGCCCAGCAGAAACCCCTTTTCGATCAGATACCCGATGATCGCGCGCGCGTTGGTCTCCGGCTTGCTGTCGGTCGTCGTGAGCCTTAGCTCCGGATCGATCGGCGGCTCATAAGGATCATCAATGCCGGTGAAATTCTTGATCTCTCCCCGGCGCGCCATCGCGTACATCCCTTTGATGTCGCGCTGCTCGCAAACATCCAGTGGAGTATCGACGAAGATTTCAATGAAGCGATCCGCCCCGACCATGCTGCGCACCTCGCTCCGCGTCGCGCGATAAGGGCTGACGGCGGCGCAGATCACGACGCCATGGTGGCGCGCGATTTCCGAGGCGACGAAGCCGATGCGGCGGATATTGGTATCGCGGTCTTCTTTGCTGAATCCGAGGCCCTTGGAAAGGTGTGTGCGCACGACGTCGCCGTCGAGCAAGGTGACCTGGCGGCCATATTCCATCAGGAGCATGGCGAGAATATCCGCGATGGTGGACTTGCCCGCTCCGCTGAGGCCGGTAAACCACAAGCAGACTCCCTTTTGATGCGTCGGCGGAGACAGCTGCGCCAGAATCGCGGCGGTTTCCGGCCGCGTAAACCACTCAGGGAGTTTCTTCCCGTTGCCGAGATAGCTTTCTCTCACCTGTGTTCCGGAGATGGAAGCGACCTTGGCGCCGGAAGGCACCCGATCACTTTCTTCGTAGCGATCTTCATCAAGCAGATAAACCAATTCTTTAAACGGAACCATCTTCACGCCGATCTCGCTCCCAAATTCCTGCAGCCGCTCCTGCGACTCGTAAGGACCATAAAACGGCCGTCCCTGAGAGTCCTTCCCCGGACCCGCGTGGTCGCGCCCCACGATCAGATGATTGGCGCCGTAGTTGCGGCGGATGATAGCATGCCACAGAACTTCGCGGGGCCCGCCCATGCGCATCGCGAGGGGAAGCAAGCTCAAGACGGTTCGACTCTTATCGTAATACCGCTCCACCAGCGCCTTATACCCGCGCACTCGGGTAAAGTGATCGATGTCTCCGGGTTTCGTCAAACCGACTACCGGGTGAATCAGCAGGGCGCCCCCGACTTTCTCCGCGGCGCGCTTGGTCAACTCTTCATGCGCCCGATGGATGGGGTTGCGCGTCTGGAACGCGACCACATTTGCGTAGCTGGAAGACGCCAATAGACGGCGCACTTCCGCCGGTGTTCTCCGCAACTCCGTGAAATCATAGTGTTTGGGAAGGTTGATCACCTCGAGCGGGCCCGACATATAGCGCCGCCCCCAAAACTGCATTTCCGCGACCAGGGGATGGCGCGTGTCCGTTGTTCTAAAGACCATCGCGGCTTCCCGAGCCGGTTCCCAAGAGAAAATCTCGCTCACGTGAAGCAACGCAAGAATCTCGTTTTGGGGGCTGCGCAGCACAAGATCATTGCCCACCTCGGCCTTGACCCCGTCGGGCACGGGCAACGTGATGGGAATCGGAAAAAGCGTCCCATCCGCCAGGCGGCGGGTCTCCAGCACCGATTCATAGTCTTTTTGCCCCATGAAGCGGTCCAGCGGAGAAAATCCGCCGACTGCCATAATCTCCAAATCGCAAAGCGACCGGGGCGAAAGCTG
>JBOHVR010000210.1:0-9112 GCA_050735755.1 Binatia bacterium | reverse complement strand
GTTTTACGCGGCATGTCCTATGTGTGCCATAAGGCATACATGCCTGTCAACTAAAAAATGAAAATAAGAAAGAAAAAATTCTTTCTTTAGCAATGAGTTGCGAGTTTCGCGACAGAAACTAGTCTAGGTCCGTTTCTCAAATACACCACGCGGCCATCGCGGGGATCAACAGCAGCCGCTCTAGATCTCCCTCAAAATACCTGCCAGCTCCTTCCTGCATCAAAAGTCCTGTACACCGTCGTGAAGAACGCAAGAATAAACAATCTTGGGATGACGCCTTGATCCTTCCAGACAGTCGGCAACTCCTGAAATATGGCCGCCTATCTCCTGCGTCCGGCTTGATGAGCTGGCGCGCTTCCGCCACCTCGGCAGTGGAGACCTCTCGTTTGAGACCTGTCGACGCTCTCCGTCTCTGCAATTTTGGTATGTTGAACGCCTTTTGAATTTTCTTTGTTAGTTACCCTCTTCAAAAACCGCGTGTCAACAGGTAGAGGTTTTGTTATGTTGATTTTGTGGGGGAGGAGACCTGAAAGTCAGGAGTTGTGTATCCGCACGAGCCACACTTGCGCCTGCTGCGGTGGTGAGAATACGACGATGACCTTAGAAGTCGTATTCGCTTTTATTCTAACCTTTTTTGGAGATGGTCGGACTAAGCGCCTGAGTCAGCGGCTTGTACGAGGAAGCGACGTTATGGAGGCTTATTTCTTCCCGGCTTTCTTTTGAGCCCAGTAGGCCTTCAATTTGGCTGAGAGCTTTTTTCTGGCTGCCGTGCTCATCGTTTTCTTTCTGGTCTCGGCAGCAGGTTTGGCTGAACCCGTCTCGGGCTTTGCTCGTCGGAGGCTCGCCCATCGCGCTCTTTGAGCAGCCGCTATCTTCTTTCGCGCTGAAGCGCTCATGGTGCGGTTTGCCTTTGGTGCACTGCGGGAACTTGCCGGCGAACCGACAATAGCGCTCAGCTCCTTGTTCAACCGCTCGATCTCCTCTTTGATTAGGGCAGCGCGTTTAAGTTGGTTGACGCTTAGGTCGTATAGATTCATGGGAAAAAGTAGATATTAAAAACCGGTGGAGAAATCAAGCCTAATAAAATGCTATTTCCGGAAAGCATGATACCGAGTGAAAAACAGGATTTGTTAGAGAGGCAGAAAACGGGGATCGGTTCGCGGTCTTAGAGCCTCGGTTTCAACGCAAAAAAGCTGCGGCTAAGCCTCCAAATACGCCGATTTTGCGAACTTCTATCGCCTTCTCAACGGCTTGCGTTGGACCTGAAAGGCTTTCACCCGAAATGGTTTCACCTCGTAAGTTCCGTATAACACCAGCCGAAATAACTACGTGGCTCGGCGTTAGGGTCAGGTGCCCAGTGTGCTTGGATGAAACAACTCTTCAGGTTTAAAGCGCTTAGACGTGAAGCCTTGCCGGTGGGCAAATTCAAGCATTTTGTCAACTTCCGGACGGCTTTCCTTAAATCCCCAAACATAGAAATCGGGACCCGCCAGTTTGCGCTCCTCTTCCCATAATGCTCTAAACCATAGTGAGGTTAGGTGTGCTCTTTGGTGTTCGAGCCACTCATAGCAGTGTTCCTTGGACTTCTGCCAAGCATCAAATAGGCTCATGGCAACCCACGGCTCTTTTTCCAAAATAGAGGTCCGAATCACCAATAGATGGTGAATCGGAAAAAACCGTGTTCTCTTGAAGTAATCACGCTCCAACGCCGCGTAGTTTGGGAATAAGAAATCGATCGATGGGTCACCGAAAGGGGCCCAGGTCTCTGTAGTGATGACAGCGTCGAGTTGGCCCGAGATCAACAGATCGTAAAGTTTTACGCCCGCGGGAGTAAATTCAAGCTTGGCCCAAGGTGGTGGTTTCCAATTGCCTACAGTTGCTTGCCACTGAGCGACCCAGGTAATCGATTCGAGATCGACCTGAAAATCTTCCTCTAGAATGCCTCGGGCCCAAAGAGGTGTCGTGGTTAGCCATGTTTGTATGCCAATTCGTCGGCCGTTGAGGTCGATCGCCGAACGAATACCGCTGCGCTTATTTACGTAAATATACGAAGCCGAAACATCCGCTTCACGAAAACGGGGATAGCAGTCAGGTTAAGTACCTTATATTCCAAATCAGCTATATAAGTCCCGGCAAAGAATTCTGCGACATCAAATTTCCCCTCCCGGGCTGCGGCTTGGCGGCTGCGATCGTCCGAATTCACGGTAATTTGAAGGTCGATCCCGTCAGGCCTTACCGTTCCATCAATGAGCGGCATCGTCCTATCGTACAGACCACAGGTCATACTCAGCTTTAGTGCCATTCATTACCTCCAGAGCCGATTCCTACCACACTGATTATGGATTATGCTTTACTTCAACCAGGGCTCCGATCCGTTTTAGTAGAGATGCTATTTTCGTTTTGCGATCGTGTAGTCGAAAAAGGGAGAGTTTAAGCACCCACAGATTTCATGTATTTCTTCCGAAGATTTTTCCAGGCTTTGGCGCGTAGGTCCGCCTGATTCTTCCAGTTCTCAGGGAGATCGCTGATCCTGTAAGGCGCTCTACACGGTCCGCCTTTGATATATCCAGCAGCGTTGGTCAGGTACTTGTTGCTCTGGGCGTTGTATTTCGCAAAGCCGGTCGCGAACTCTCCAGGCGGCACGGCCGGCGCCACCGAGCGAATATCCTCCCATATGTCATCCACCAGTTTTGTATCATCTCTAAGAATGGCGTCGGTGAGAGCAACCACGGGTTCAGGCCCCATGCAGGTCATGCCTGATGACCAAATCGCGGTAATCCTTGGGCGCGCCATCCTGTACGCGGCATAGATGGCACTTTCACCCGGCATGAAGTTAATCTGGTGTCCGGCAACGCGGAGATCATCCAGCAAGTTGGCATGGCTGTAAGACATCTTGGTCACAACGACAGTGCGCGCCTTGTGCGCCAACTTTTCCCAGAACGCGGTTGGAAAATCCGACTTGAAGACTCTCGCATTGGCGTAAACCAGGATTGGCATATCAGGAACAGCCTCGCCTAAATCAGCGTAAAACTGAACCGCATTTTCAATGGTCGGCGTCTGCCAGAGCGGAAGCCCTACAAATGCTCCGTCAGCTCCCACGTCCTTCAGACCTCGCATCTGTTGGATCGTTTCTTTTGTCCCTAACGCGGTAGCTCCGGCAAAAACCGGGACGCGCTTTCGGTTGACTTGAACGATGGCATCGACGAAGGCCTTTTTTTCTTTCCACAGGAGAGCAGCACATTCTCCCGTAGTGCCACATGCCGCGATAAGGCCTATGCCGGCGCTGACGTATTTCTCAGTCATCCGGGCCGTCTCATCAAGGTCCACTGAGTCGGTGACATCCCATCCTTCTCCGTTTTCCTTGCAGGGAGTGGGCACCATTGCAGCCACTCCTTTGATATCATCTTTTGTGAGCACTGTGATCTCCCTTCTGGTGAAATTTCCTTACTCTAACCCAGAGTAAAAGTCTACTGAGTCGCCATCGTAAAACAGATGATGCGGTTTACAACACAGCGGGTTGATTTTCGCGGTTGGAGTGAGTAAATAGGACGCATAAAAAGGCCCTCGACAAATGGAACACGAAATTCCCGAATTGGTCCCCGCGGTGCCCAAAGGATTGGAGTTCGGTCTACGCAACTACTGGTACCCAATCCTACAGTCTGAGGAACTTGGCCAGGGCAAGCCTGTCGGAATCCAATGCCTGGGCGAAAATCTGGTTGTCTGGCGGGACGAACGTGGATCTCCGGCTGTCTTGTCTGACCGTTGTCCGCATCGGTCCGCGAAGCTTTCCTTGGGCCGTGTTCTGGAAGGGAAGCTACAGTGCGCGTTGCACGGACTGCGGTTTGACGGAGCCGGACAGTGCGTGCTGATACCTTGGGAGCTGGACGACAGTCCGAGCCGGAATGAGGTCCATGCACGCTCTTACCCGGCGCAGGAGTTAGGGGGATACGTCTGGGCTTATCTCGGTGATCCGGCGAAGTTTCCGACGCCTCCGCTTGCTAACGAACTTCCGGAGGAGCTTAGTCACCCCGATCAATTCTCGTGGTTTCGTATGCCTACCGAGGTGTGGCGAACAAACTGGCTACTAGCGATCGACGGCGGGGACGGATTTCACGCGGTGACCCTGCACGCTGAAACCCAGGCTGTGAAGGACAATACTTGGCAGGGCGGAAGCCCCCAAGCTGCAACGGCCTCTCTGGCAGAGCGGCGCGTAAGGATCGTTCAGACCTCATACGGTGTCCGCGGTATCGCCACGGATCGTGAAGGCAAGCCAATTCATCATGGTCACTTGACCGATGTCAAAGGAGATCGGTTCTTGTTGCCGTGCATTTCAACCAACGTGATCCGTCCTGTGCCAGGGGTAGAGCCCTATGTCTCGAGGTTGTGGCAGTTCCCGATAGACAACAGCCGGTGCCTCATCCAGCGGTTCGCCGTGCAAAGGGTCGCTACTACTGAGGCACGCGCCCGTTGGGAGAAGCTTTTTACGGAGGTGGTTGAGCCGCGCTTTAAGAGTATATCGAGAGAAGACGCCATGATCGCCGAGTCGCAGGGTGATCTTGTGATCGCCAGGACCAATGAACATCTCTTTGAGCCGGACATCAGTATGTACGAAGTGCGCCAAAACATTAGGAAGGCCTTTTTAACGCAGCGAGACGGAAATCGAATGGCGCCCACCAGAGAATCGCTTGTTTGGCCGATCCTATAAATTGCCAAAGAAGCGCATCATTCCATTACACCACGCTGCTATTCCAGGTGTTCGGCAAATAACGAGGTCGTTGAACGCAACCAAGAGATTGTTCCAACAGACTGCAAGGTTATGGGAGACCGACTGCACGGCAAAGTGGCGCTGATAACCGGAGGCGGAAGCGGTATAGGAGCCGCTACGGCTCATCTTTTCTGCTGTGAAGGCGCGAAAGTTGCGCTGGTTGATATTGATAAAAAAAAGGTCGAAAAGGGGGCTACGGAACTTTCCCGCGAGATTCCATCATCACAGATCCTGCCCCTTACTGCCGATGTATCCAACCGGGAGCAGATGTGCGAAGCGGTGTTACGTGCTGTTGAAGAACTCGGCGCGCTGGACTTGCTCGTCAACAATGCCGCCGCGCGGGAATATTTTTCATTAGCCGAGGCACCGGAAGAGTCGTGGCAACGAATTATCGCCACGAACATTCTCGGTGTGGCAAATTCCTGCCAGGCGGCCCTTCCCGCACTTCGCAAAGCCAACGGTGCCAGCATTGTCAATGTGTCGTCGGTGTTCGGAGTCGTCGGACGGAAAGGTATGGGGCAGTACGATGCCACCAAGGCGGCTATTTTAGGTCTCACCCGCGCACTGGCCGCCGAAGAAGCCGAGCATGGAATTCGCGTGAATGCCGTCTGTCCCGGCTCGACGTTGACGCCGTTCACACTGAGTAGAGCCAAAGCACGCGGCATGACTGAAGAGGAGCTGAAATTGAAAGGTTTCGCGCCATCGCTCCTGAATCGGTGGGCGACCCCTGCGGAGATCGCCTATCCTGTTTTATGGCTCGCGTCCGATGAAGCTTCATTCATCACGGGGGCTGTACTCATCGCTGACGGTGGTTTATCCGCCATCTGATCTCGCGTCTCAAGGATCATCGCCAACGCTTAGCCAGTGTCGCTGTTCGATGGAAGTCTCTCTTTCTTTCTTCAGCCGTGCCGGATTTCCGGACACAACTCACTTTAGTCCCAATTCCGCTTGTACTTCTTTCAGAAGGTGAAAATCCGCCACATCATCGACCGAGATCTCTTTTTTTAGACCCAGTTCTTGTACCAGCAGCGAGATTTCAAATTGCAGCCCCTCCCTCCTGATGGATCCATTTGGGCTGTAGTATTCTTTGGACTGGGCGTAGATCAAGTCCGCGTCGCCACGCGACAGATTCAAAATTTGGGCGAAGAGCTCCGTGGCTTCCGATTTGTTTCCATCCGACCTGATATACTGAAGGCTCCTAATGGTCCCGCGCAGGAACCGCTTGATAGTGTCGGTTCGGTTCTTCAAGCTGTTGAGACTCGTGGATATTCCGCCGAGTCCCAACGGAACGTAATCGCTGGCGCGCGCGATGATATGAAAACCCTTCGCCTCCGCTTTGACGCCCATCTCAGTGCCAACCAGTGCAGCATCGACCTTTCCCGCGAGGAGGGCTAACGTGCTGCTTTGCATGCTGCCGGTGGGAAACATTTTGGTGTCCTTACCAAGACCACGTAGCCCGTGCTTCTCGAGGACTATATTAGATATGTAAGCCGTATTACCGCCCAGTTCGGTTACTGCAAGCACTTTACCCTTCAAGTCCTCCACCCGCTTGATCTCAGGCTTGGCATAGAGATGCCAATTTAGCCTATCCACCATGTAGCCGATCATGCGGATGGGTCTGCCGACGAGTGGCGCCCTAATTGCTGAAGTATGAAAATCGACCAAGACATCGCCTGTCATCATCCCGGTAATGGCCGGAGTGGAACGCATCTGTACCACTTCAATCTCCAGACCCTCTTGCCGATAGAAGCCCTTTTTGATTCCCGCCAGCAAAGGCACATTCGGCAAAGCTCGAACTGGAATGGCAGCAACGATTTTCTCGAGTTTGGTTGACTTCTGCTCCTGTGCCTTTTGCGCCAGCTGGGTCGGCTCGATTCGCGCTGAAGATGCCACTGGGCGATCAGCTGCGGCAGAGCCGTTTGGAACCACTGTTCCAAATATAAAAAGGAACGAGGTTAAAAGTGATCTTGCCAGAACCATGTTAAATTCCCCCTATGGAGTCTGGTTGTGCTTGCTTTCAAAAATATCCTGCTCAATCAAATAGATCTTTACCATCTCTAAGGCTGCCACCCAGGATCAGGTTCTCCTTCCATGGCGCGACGGATGTCCGCGCCAGGAGGGCCGGCCGTTCCCCAACGGTCGATAAGCTCAGGGGTCCGCGGCCAAACTTTAGGCTGATGGGATGCTTCATCCTGAATATAATCGATGTCCGATGTGTATTCGACAACGTACTCTAGAGGTTCTTTGAAGTAGCAAAAGATATTATTCCCCGGGCCATGCCTTCCCGGCCCCCAGCCGGGCTCGAAGCCGTGCTTGCGCATGTTCACCATGCCGCGCATGACTTCGTCGACATTTTGGATACGAGGTAAGCGATATGGTTAAGGGAAGCGTGAGGGGCACGATTAAGCGCAATCGCATGGTGTTTGGAATTACAGCGCAGAAAGACCATCTGATTTTCGCTCCAGTCGGAAATCCGAAAGCCGAGTGTATTTGTGTAAAATTCTATCATGTCATCTATTTGAGTGGTGTTGAGGACAACATGACAAATGGAATGAGGCTGCACGGCCTTGGCCTGCCACCCACCTTGATGTTGAATAACCCCCGCACTCAACTCGATACAGCGCCCCTCTGGATCAAAAAATCGAAAGCCATATCCGCCGCCCGGCTCAGCAAGTGGTTGTGGCTCAGACACTAAACGGATACCACGAGATTGCAATTCTCTCGCGGTTCGCCTCACATCCTCCTCATTGCTCACGCCAAAAGCGATATGATGCAGGCCGGGGCGTTTGGCGGGATGGAGGCTTAACAGATGATGCTCGGGAGAAGCGCCGCGGAAATAAACCGCATCGATTTCCTCGCCTATTTGATCCAAACCCCAGATCGCCCTGTAGAATTCTCTCTGCTTGCCCAAGTCAGGCGAGAAGATTCCTACATGTCTAAGGTGGGTGATTGCCATTCTACAATCCTCGACATTTCTGTTTACGAAATCCGGCTATTTGCGTTTTTAAATGCTCCTTAGCAGAAGGCCGACGAGGAGACAAGCGATCACCGATAAAGGCGTTCTTGGCGGAAATGAATCGTCACCCACCTCACCCGGGTTGCGATAGCGATACGGGACTCGCTGCTTTCCTCTGCATGACAGTTTTAGTAGATTTACGCGGAAGCGAAAGCATCCCGAAACGGCCCTAGGAATCTCCTCTCCGGAGACCAGTCAGTGATGGCGAATACGATGTCGGAAAATGCACCGCAGAAATCGTCTTCCAGAGCCTGGCGAAAATCCACGGCAGTGCGGTGTGGATCGTTGCCAAAAGCGCCGCAACCCCAGGCACCGAGCACGAGTGCCGAATAACCGAAAGCACCTGCGATCGAAAGGACCCGATGAATCCGTCTCTGCAACAGGTCTCCGGATTCGGGCTGGCCGATCCTGGATGCGACGGGTGCCGCGCAGGTGACGAAGCTCAGCAGCCAGGGCTGATCCAGCTCGGTTCCTTCGTCTTTCCGAAAGACCGGCACGTCGGGTGAATAGATCGCCCAATCCGTAGAATCCGGCCGGGGACGATTGCGGTGCTCCTCGTACATCTGATCGTTGACCAGTGTTTGGTACAACGCGCTGGATCGGCAGAGCACCTCTTCCTGGGCCTTGGCACCGCCGAGAAAACCCCCGCCGGGATGAATACCGTTAGCGAAATTCAGTGCAAGAGGCCGCAAGCCGCTTTCGACGAGCCGTGAAGCGGCTCCGAGCGTGGTTTCATTGGCGACTTGAACCCGCGTTTCGGGGAATGCGGTACGCTGGACATTGGGCAATGGCGCGTCCGGCGGAACGCTTCGCTTCGCGGCGCATGCAGCATCCACGAGATGACTCCAATCAACTTTCTCGCCGGTCTTAGTGAAATAGTAGCCGTTGACTGCAGCTTCCACCGCCGACCTACCGAGCTGAGCCGCAACATCTCTCGGAATATTCAACTCCCGACGCCGAGCTGTCGCCATTTCCTCGGAATCCAAGCAAGGAAATATCCTTAGCTGAGCTTCCATTGCTAAGTTGTCAATGACCGAATGCTACGGGCTCAGGTAGGAAACCACCTACCGACATCAGGATCTTGCGCCAGTATGACTGGACTTACCTTTGCTTTTGCGCGAGGAAAGTTTCAACTGTTCCAATGGTATCCATTTCGTCTGTGCATAGACAGCGCGCTCGTCTTCGGTAAGATCAGTCAACTGCACTAGGAGTCTGCGCGGCAGAAAAATTTTCTTGTCTCTAAATCGCAAGCGCGTATAAGGAAGAGAAGAGTTGTGCTGGGTGTGAGGTGAGTCATGCCGACATCCTTTCTACCTTACGAGCCGAATCAA
>JBOHVR010000209.1:0-2351 GCA_050735755.1 Binatia bacterium | reverse complement strand
TTTCGATCGACTCCTCCGCCTCGATCCGGTCGGTGATGTCGCGCGAGATGGAAGAAATCCCTACCACCTGTCCCTGCGCATCAAGGATGGGCGAAACCGTTAAAGAGACATGGATTCGCTTTCCATCTTTCCTGAGCCGCTCGGTTCTGTAATTTTCGATGCGCTCGCTGCGTTTTAACTTTGCCAGACTCGCGGCCATTTCATCGGGATGGTCCGGCGGAATCAAGAGAGAAATGGATTGACCAACGGCCTCTGCGGCCGTGTAGCCGTAAGTGTTTTCCGCGCCGCGGTTCCAGCTGAGGATGGTACCTTGCAAGTTGCTGCCGATGATCGCGTCGTCGGAAGATTCCACGATGGAGATCAGCGTCGACCGCGTCTCCTGCGCCCGCTTGTATGTGGTGATATCGCGGCAGAAGGCATTGAACGTAATCGAATCGGTCGTCTTAAGGGGCCACACGAGGAGCCCTACGGGAAATAGGTTTCCGTTTCGATGAAGGGCGGTGATTTCCGTGCGTTTATTGAGAATGGGTCCCTCCCCGGTAGCTAAATACCGTTCTATGCCTTTTCTGTGAGCTGCTCGATGTTCTTCCGGAATAATCAGGTCGGCCATTTGTTTGCCGAGGGCTTCGAAACAAGACCACCCGAAAGTAATCTCGGCCTGTTTATTCCACTCGATGATGGCGCCCTTTTGGTCAATGGCGATGAACGCATCCCGCGCCGTCTCTATGACGGAGCGGCTGCGCTCCTCGCTCTTGCGCAGCGCCGCGGCTGTCTTCTGGCGTTCGGCCAGCGTGCGAAGAATCAGAAGCGCCAAGCCAGATCCTAAAACCAGGATCAGCGAGCAGATCAGTAGCAGTCTTCGCAGCGCCTCGCCGCGCGCGGCGAACGCCGTCTGCATCGGCTCGACGACGAAAGCTCCCCAGCCGTACTGCGTGACCGGTTCGTAAGCGACCAGAAATTCGCCCTTTTCAAAAGGATCGAAAAAGACCTCCGTTCCTCTTTCTCCCCGCAGCACCTTTGGCACTGAGGGCACAGTGGTATAGTCCAGGATTTCGTTTTGGGAGAGAAACTTCGGGTGCGCGACGAGCTGTCCAATACGGTCGACAAAATGAACGGCTCCGTTCGGTCCGACATCGATCGACTGGCTCCATTGAAAGAACGTGGCGAGCTTTACTTGCAGAACCAGGATGCCGATAAGCGCCTTTTTTTCACTCCTAATCGGAATGGCCGCGGCAACGAGGTCGTCTTGGGGTTTTGCGGTTCTCCGGTAAGCGTTCGAAATATAGGGTTCCCAGCTTTCGCTTACCCCTTGGTACCAGTCTTGGACATTCAAGATCTTCCCGCGCGCGCCAGTCAGCGTGGGTATATCCGCCATCAGGACGCCATCCACATCCGTCAGAAAAATCCGGTCGACGAACTGAAAATCCTTGGGCTCGCTGCGCAAAAACTCGATTGCCTGTTTCCAATCTCCGGCCTGGACCAAGCGGCGAAACCGGACTCGGGTAACCAGGTAAATCCCGAGGTCACGCAGACGGTCCAGTTTTTCTCTTAAGCTGGTCGCCGCAAGATAGGCGATGGCTTGCCGCCGTGACAGCGAGATGCTCGTGAGGTCGCCGTAGACCTGCCGGTAGGTCAGGATTGTGAGAAGAAGGATGGGCGAGATTAAGGCGAGAAAGACAGCCAGGATGCCCGGCCAATTGTTGCCATCCTTCTTGAATAGGACACGGGTTAGCCAGTCCGTCAGCATCGAACCAAATTCCCGGCCGGCTGATCGGGTCTAAAAAGAAAAGAAAATAGGCGGTCTCAGATTCGCTTGGCCTGGACCATGCTCTTGGAATTTTGCGCAGCTTTGACGGAGTTGCCGCTGACTAGTTTAAGAATATCCGTTTTGCTGAAGCGCCAGCTCCGTCCGATGCGGTTACCGGGGATCGTTCCCTCCGACGCCAGACGATAGACGGTTTTGACGTGAATCTGCAGCATATTGGCTACTTGCGAAGGCGTGATGATTTCTTCCATTCTTAGTTCTCCTTTGGTTTGTGGTCAAGTTCCTCCAAGTGTTTTGTTGCGGGCACAAACTATGCCAACTACAAGAGCTAATAGTTGGAATTGGAACCTTTTGATTTCGAAAGCTTTTTTAATCGCGCGCCGGACTGTATCGGCTGTGACTTAGGAAGAGTTTGGACGCAATTCGGCAAAATTCTTTCTCAAGTGACCATTTTTGTACGCAGCACACCCTTGGATTCAGTCGCCGCGGAGGCTCGTGTGCTTGACAGCCTGGAATCAAGTCTATAAAAAATCAGCCGTTGTCGTGAAACTTGAAGTCAATGCGCTGCAACTGGCGAAGCTACTAT
>JBOHVR010000208.1:0-5401 GCA_050735755.1 Binatia bacterium | reverse complement strand
CTCAAGGGACTCCCCGTGTCGCAAATAAACAGCCTGCAAGGACGTCTGTTAGTGCTTTTCGATGGCATTCCGGACCGAGAGGACCTGCAGCGCCGGCTGGCGGCGGTCTTTGGTGTCGCCAACTTTTCGCTTGCCGAGCAAACACCGCGCGACCTGGAGATGCTGAAAGCCAGAATTCTCAACGCACTGGACGGGCGCACATTCAGCTCGTTTCGTGTTGCCACCAAAAGGGCGGACAAAACGTTTCCGCTTACCTCACCGCAAATCAACCAGCAAATCGGCGCGGCGGTCCAGAAAAAAAGTGGCGGTCGAGTGGACCTCGAGCGCGCGGAGTTAACGATCTCGGTTGAGATTCTTCCCAGTGAAGCTTTCTTTGCTTTCAACAAAATTCAGGGGCCGGGGGGATTGCCCGTCGGGGTTACAGGACTTGTACTCTCTTTAATCTCAGGCGGCATCGATTCACCGGTCGCCGCTTATCGGATGATGCAACGGGGATGCCGCGTTTCCTTCGTTCACTTTCACAGCGCGCCCTACCTGGACCGAACTTCGCAAGATAAAGTGCGTGAGCTGGTGAAGCTCCTAACCCGCCACCAATTTGTTTCCCGACTTTATTTAGTCCCGTTCGGTGAGATCCAACGCCAGATCGTCTCGTCCGTGCTGCGCCCGCTGCGCGTCGTTCTTTATCGCCGCATGATGCTGCGAATTGCCGAGAGTCTCGCGCGACGCGACCAAGCGCAAGCGTTGGTCACCGGCGAAAGCCTGGCGCAGGTCGCGTCGCAAACGTTGGAAAACCTCGCGGTGATCGAAGAAGCCGCTACCCTGCCGATCCTTCGCCCTCTAGTGGGTATGGACAAACAGGAAATTATCGACCAGTCAAGAAAGATCGGCACCTTTGAGATTTCGGCCATTCCCGATCAGGATTGTTGCCAGCTCTTCGTCCCCGCGCACCCGGCAACCAAGGCGAAACTTCTCGATATTGAAAAGGCGGAAGATCTCCTCGAAATTTCCGCAATGACACAGCTCGGCTTCGACAGCGCCGCGCTCGAGGAATTTCGCTTCCCGAGTTGACAGGTTTCGCATCGCCGTGGAAATCCCGTTTGCCAAGAGTAGATGGGGCGCTAGCGGAGGTTGCGTATCGCTTCGATTCGATCCGCTGTCGCCGGGTGAGTCGATAAGAAACCGCCGCCGCCGCTACCGCCTTCAGACTGCATGACCCAGGTGAGAGCATCGATCAGTACTTCTTTGGAGTAACCTGCGCGACGGAGGATTTCGACCCCGTGCCGATCCGCTTCATACTCTTCGGAGCGGCTGTAACTTCGGGCGATCAATTGGCCCGCCATCGGGGTCAGGGCTCCACTTCCCGGAATGATCTGGTCCAAGATAAGCACCCCGATCGTCAGACCGGTTCCTAAAATCTGCGCTCTCGCCACGTGGCCGAGGTCATCGTGGGCAACCTCGTGCGCCAACACGCCGCGCAGTTGGTCGTCGTTGGCCTTTTCCAGCAACCCTGTCGTGACAAAGAATTTACCCCCGCCCGCGTTCGCCGCATTGATTTTGGAATCATTGACGATGCCGACTTGCGCTTTGCCCGCGGCATGAGGAGTGTTCGCCGCTCGGAGGAGCGGAACCATGATGCGCTGAAGGCGCTCCGCCTGCCTTGGATCGACCTTTTGGCTTTTCGCGGGAGACCGCCGGTTCGACTCGGGCCCGCGGCGCGGTGCGGAGTCAGGCGCGCGCCGCGGCGCGGGTTGAGAGGAAACACATCCGGTCACCAAAAAGAGCAGCGCGAATGCAACTACAACACGCACAACCCAATCTCCTGTGCGTCCGAACCCTGTGGATTGGCGAAAACTTCTTTCGGCTCAAACAGGCGTCAAGACCTATCTCGAGCCGGAAGAGGCGGGCGTGGACGGCAGTCCGGTACGGTTAAAAATGCTCATTGCCAAAGCAATCATTGAACCCACGTCGCTCAGATTAGCAGGAAGGATAAGGGTATTGCCAGCCTTCGCCAATTCGCCAAATTGACCCAGATATTGTTCGGCTACGCGTAACTGCACAGCTTCCGGGCCTCCCGCCGTCTGGATGGCATCCGCAACTCTCCGAATGCCCTCGGCGGTGGCGTTCGCGATGGAAAGGATCGCTGCCGCCTGCCCTTCGGCTTCGTTAATCTGCTGTTGCTTATTGGCTTCCGAGGCCTTGATCACCTGTTGCTTTTCTCCTTCCGCGTTGTTGATCGCGGCATCCCTCTGCCCCTCGGAGGTCAGGATAACCGCCCGCTTCTCGCGCTCGGCGCGCATCTGCTTTTCCATGGCCGCCAGGACATCATGGGGCGGGGTTATGTTCTTGATCTCGTATCGCATGACCTTTACCCCCCACGGCTCGGATGCCTTATCCAACTCGCTGACGACCTGGGTATTAATGTTGGTCCGCTCCTCAAAGGTACGGTCCAATTCAATTTTCCCGACTTCGCTGCGCAAGGTCGTCTGCGCCAATTGCGAAATGCCGAAAATGTAGTCGGCGATCCCGTAAGAAGCTCGCTCCGGGTTCAAAACTTTAAGATAGAGAACGCCATCCACCGATACCTGGACGTTGTCTCTCGTAATGCAAACCTGCGGCGGTATATCGATGGCTATTTCTTTGAGCAAATGCTTGTAACGAACTACGTCCAAGAAAGGGACCAGAAGATGGAAGCCTGCGTTCAACGTACCGCTGTACTTCCCCAGCCGTTCCACCACGTAAGCGCTCTGTTGCGGAACCACAACGGCCGTCTTGGCGACAACGATCAAAACCAAGAAAGCGAGAACGAATACTACGATGAGCCCACCGGTCATATATTTGAACTCCTTCAATCCTTTATACGGTTATCCTGCGCTCACCCAGAGCATGAGGCCCTCAATGCGCTCTACTTTGCAGCGCTCGCCTCGCGCCAGCGCTTTTCCGCTAATGTTCCGCGCGCTCCAGGATGTCCCGCGCATCTCGGCCTTACCGATCGCCCCCGCTGGGATTTCCTCCAACACGAGGGCGGTTTCCCCCACCAGGCTATCGACCTCCCCCTGGTCGGCGCCGCGCGTCATCTCGACAAGACGCTCGCGAAATAAGTACAGCGCTACAATCGACAATAACGAAAACAGGATCCACTGAAACCATAATGGCCCAGCCCAGTCGAAACCTGCCAAGACCCCAACGACAATCGCCCCAATACCAAAGAAAATGATGTAGAAGCCGCCCGGAGTGACAATCTCTGCGAGAATAAGAACCAGCCCTAAAAGCAGCCAAACCCACCATACCATATTCATAGTCAGCTCCATGGAAACACTACCGGCCCTTAAACCCTGTCTCTCGTTTGCAAATGGCCGACCGAGACTAGCCGAAAAAAAGGCGCTCTGTCAAACTAACTGGGTGTGAGTGGGTGTGAGAGGGCGACTGTACGCTGCCTGCCGCAGGCGAGGTACGACGCCAAGGATGGGCAGAAATAGTGAACCGGACTGTGATTAGGCTTCCAGACGAATGGACTGAATGACAACGGGTTCGACAGGGACATCCTGATGAAAACCGCGACTAGCCGTCTTCACCGTCTCGATATTCCGCACCACGTCCAATCCGGCAATCACCTGTCCGAACACGGCATATCCGAATGTGTCCGGGCTCGTGTTGCGATGGTCCAGGAACTCATTGTCCTTTACGTTGATGAAAAACTGCGCCGTCGCGCTGTCAACAACGTTAGTCCGCGCCATCGAGAGAGTTCCGATCTTGTTCTTCAAACCGTTGGTCGCCTCGTTCTTGATCGGCGAACCGGTTGACTTCTGTTTCATACTGGTATCGAAGCCCCCTCCTTGGATCATGAAGCCAGGAATCACACGATGAAAGATCGACCCGTCGTAGAAGTTTTCCTCGACGTAGGTCAGAAAGTTTTTTACTGTGACCGGCGCCTTATCGGCAAAGAGCTCGATGCGTACGTCTCCCTTTGTCGTCGCCATCAACACTGTCGGATTAGTTTTCGTGACTTCGTTCTTCATGATCAATCCTTTCTCAACCGGTAGGTCAACGATGAACATCGCATATCCTGTTGTATATTGCCACTTATAAGCTCCAGCACAGGCCGAATTTTATCGCGCGTTTTCCGACCGCCATGTGAACAGGGTCCAGAGAAAGCTGCCGAAATCCTGAAGGGCAAAAGCAAGCGCAATGGCCCCCGGCAAAATCTCCAAATACCATAGAACCGCCATCGCCGGCGGCACGAGGGGCCGGTCCAACAACGAAGCAAAGACAAATCCCTCGGAATTGAGCCGGCCGCCGGCAATGTAGAGCATTCCGAGCCCGCCGATCAACAGACCAACGAGTCGGAAATAGTTAGCGGCTTGTTCAGCAAGCGGCGGGATATGCAGCAACGCCGCAACAAAATGAGGCGCCAGCAGTATCAAAGGGGCTTCGAGGAATATCAGCCAGCCAAAAATTTCCACGGTTTTCGCCGCCCGCCCTTGCCCTTCCGCGCTCATGAGACGCTTAAACATCTCCTGAAATGTCACCGACTTCACCGTTCCTCCATTCTACATAACCGTATAGGCTTCGGGGTGCGTACGATAAACCGGGCATGTCTTACTGCGACAAAGCAAAGTCGCAGAGTCGCGATCTTCTGCGGCTTTCGGGGGCTTCTCAAAGGGCGCAACAAATTGCCGGCAAAGGAGTTGACTGCGACACGAGAGGTGCTGACTGAACGCTAGCTCAAGAAGGTCGCGCGACAGCTCAGGCAGGCAGGAATACCTTAAAAGAGGTGCCCTTTCCAGGCTCCGTCACGTATTTGATCGATCCTTTGTGCCGTGAAACGATCGCGCGAACAATCGACAGCCCTAGTCCAGTGCCTTGAAGTTTCGTCGTTTGAAACGGCTCAAAGATCTCAACGCCGTCTGGAATTCCAGCTCCGTTATCGCTGATCTCCAGCACTACGGCTTCGCCCAAGCAGTAGCCTTTTAACGTCAACAATCCGCCCCCCGCCATCGCCTCGACGGCATTTTCACACAGATTGAAGATGACCTGCCTCATTTTTTTGTAATCCACCATGATAGGGGGCAAAGGGCCGTCAAATTCTTCCCTGATTTCGACACCGTGCTGCCGCCAATCATTCCCTTCTTTAGCTACGACATCTCGCATCAATTCCCGCGGATCGGTTGGCTTTAATGCTAGGTCCTGCGCTTGATCAAAAGAACGAAGGTCCTGGAGCAGCGAGCTGATGCGATGAATCTCATCTGTCACGGCTCTGAGGTTGGACTTTAAGACAAACGGGTTGACGGCTCCTTTCTGGCATTCCTTTTCAAGGATCTGGACCGATGCTGAAATTCCATTAAGCGGATTCGCAATTTCATGAGAAAACACGCTTGCGGCCGTAGCGAAAACCGCAAGGCGT
>JBOHVR010000207.1:0-11459 GCA_050735755.1 Binatia bacterium | reverse complement strand
GCGGATGCGCGCACTGACCGGAAAAAGGGATTCTTTTGGGGTGGCGGGTTAGGAGACCAGAGCGAGTTTGCAATCCCGGCAAAATTTCTTCAGCCGAAGATCATGACATCCGCGTGCAGCCTAGCCTCGCATGGCCGCAGCAGCAACCATGGGACCGCAAAAAGATCTCCGGCTCGGGGCCGTCGGAGCTGGAATTGTTCGCAGCGCGCGCAAACAAGTTACGAACATCCGAAGTGAGGATGGTAAGCCTTAAAAGCTCCCAAGGCGTCGGCGCCGAATACACCGGGCGGGAAGTGAAATCGAGAGCACCAGAAGCCGGTCAGTGTTTGAAATCGATCCGCTTTCCGTAAGTTACTTCTCCCTTATCCACGCGTAAAGAGAATCCACAATCCGGATTCGTGCACACCCACGCTTTAAACATCACGGAAGCGCCGTCCTGCCCGTAATCGGATAAAGGGATTAAGGTGCCGTTGTTACATTTCTGGCATTTGGGCAGATCCATCTCCGCTCCTCCTTTCAACACACCGTAAAGCAACAACTCATCGAACATCGAAAAAATCTTATAGAATCCGAGCCCCTAAATCAAGTAAGGCGGGAATTTCGCACCCTCGCGCTGGGTTAGAGCGGGGCTCTTTTGGCGCGGATAACAGCAGAAGACCGCTCAGTCGAGGAGGGTCGCGGACCGGTGGCGGCGCGGCGGCGGCGAATTTGGTTTCTAACCCTAGTTGGCTTTTTTTGGTTGACATTTGTTTTGGGATTGGAAATATTAGCCGCTGTTTCTTAATGAGCGAGTTTGTCATCGGCGTAACCGGGTTCTCGTTGGCCAAGATGCAAAAATCTATTGAGGGAGGTAGTAAGGTATGACGAAGGCTGATCTGGTTAACTCAGTGGCCAAGGCGACAAAGCTGAGCAAAAGAGCGGCCGCGGATGCTGTGGATTCAACTTTTGATAACCTTACCCGAGCTATAAAAAAAGATAGAAGATTTCAGGTGCCCGGGTTTGGCACCTTTTCGGTCAGATCCCGAAAAGCGCGCAAAGGAAGAAATCCACAGACTGGGGCTGTCATCAGCATCAAGGCCAGTCGAACAGTCGGTTTCAAGCCTGCGCCGGGTCTGAAAAAGGGTCTATAGCGAATCAGGACGCAACGTCGCTGGCCACCACGGTCGCATGTGGTGGCCTTTTTTTTCACGGCTCTTGATGCGCGTGTTCGGGATTCATACAATAGGAGCCGGGTATAGTCCCTGCCTCTAACGAAGATGTCATTGAAAACTAAGAAAATTTGGATGGATGGGGAGATGGTCCCTTGGGAAGAAGCCAAGGTGCACGTTCTGGCCCACGCGCTCCACTATGGGACCGCTTACTTCGAAGGGATTCGATGTTACGCGGTGGGCGCCAACCGCTCAGCGGTCTTTCGCCTCAAGGAACACATTCGCAGATTTTTTGACTCGGGGCAAATCATGGGTTTTCCCATCCCGCATTCGCCTGCTCAAGTGGAACAGGCAACCCTAGAGGTCGTGCGCGCCAACGACCTGAAGGAATGTTACATCCGTCCGCTGGCTTTTGTCGGTTTGGGAGACATGGGTCTTTATTCGCCGGACAATCCCCTGCAAGTGGTGATTGCCGCCTGGCCCTGGGGGGCCTATTTGGGAGAAGAAGGCCTCAAGAATGGCATCCGCGCCAAGGTGTCTTCCTACGCTCGGCATCATGTCAATGTGATGATGACCAAAAGCAAGATCGCGGGCAACTATGTGAACTCCGTGCTGGCTAAGAATGAAGTGAAGAAAGCCGGCTATGACGAGGCGATCATGCTCGATACCGAAGGGTACGTCTCGGAAGCGAGCGGGGAAAACATTTTTATGGTCCGGGACGGAGTCATCAAGACGACTCCGTTGACTTCAATTCTGCCCGGGATCACGCGCAGTTCGGTGGTGACCATGGCGCGGGACAAAGGCTACTCCATCAAAGAGGAGCGCTTTACGCGTGACGAACTATACATCGCGGACGAGGCGTTTTTTACGGGCACGGCCGCCGAGGTCACGCCGATTCGCGAGGTGGACAACCGCAGGATCGGGAGCGGTTGCCCGGGCCCTATGACCGCGGAGCTGCAGGACACATTTTTTAGGATCATTAAGGGAAAAGACGACAAATACCAGAGTTGGCTCACCTTTATTTAAGCCATGCCTCGGCCGGGGTGCGAGCGGATTGCCATTGCTGCGGTAAGCCCTGAGCTTAGGCGTCATAAAAATAACGAGGAGAAGAACGAATGGCCGCGGATCGCGAGCCGGCTTTGAGAGTGACCATGCTTCCGCGCGACACCAACGCACGCGGCACCATTTTCGGCGGGGTGATCCTGAGCCATATCGACTTGGCGGGCGCGATCGCGGCGCATCAATACGCCGCGCGCAATTTTGTCACCAAAGCGATGCGCGAGGTGGAGTTTATCGCGCCCGTTTACGTGGGAGACGTCGTGAGTTTCTACGCGGAGGAGGTGCGCGAGGGCAAAACTTCACTCACGGTGCGTGTGGAAGTGGAGGCGGAGCGTTTCGGCACGCGCCGAGAACGCGCCCGCGTCACGGCCGCGGAAGTCGTTTACGTTGCCATTGATGAAAACCAAAGGCCTATCCCCATCCGCTGAGGCATGCGGCAACTAACTCTGACCGGAAATAAATTCCGGACCTGCGCGTATGATCTCCCTCTCCCGCACGCGGGCTGGGGTGAAGGCAAGCTCGCCGCGACAACACCCTCACGTCGAGTGCTCTCCCCTCGAAGGAGGGCGAAGAGGCTCGAAGTGGCTCCGAGCGGCCGAATAGGAAAAAAATTTTTGGGATTGGGGTTAACTATAATCGGGACGCTGATCTTCGCTTTTATCGCAGGCTCGCCCGCATGGGCGCAAAACCGTCCCGGCAAGACAGGTCGAGTCGGGTGTCCCCACTGCACGAATGACGGCTCGCCGATTTCTCAACTGCTGCACCGGTCCGACGAACTTTACGCCAGCTTCAAGACCAAAGAGGCGATGGGGACGCTTCTCAAGGTTCTAGAATTGGCCCCGCAAAACTACGAGGCGTTATCCAAGATGGCCCGCGTCTACATTGATTTGGGCGATATGATTCCGGAAACCGAAGCGGAGTGGCAAGCGGAGAAACTCAAGCAATATGAAACGGCGCAGCAATATGCCCGGCAAGCCGCCAAGGCGGACCCCAACGGCACTTGGGGCCACTTCTACATTGCCGCTTCGCTGGGAAAAATAGCTATGATGTCGTCGATTCCAAAGCAGATTGATCTTTCCCACGAAATTCAAGCGGAGGTAGAAAAGTCCATCGCCCTGGACCCCCAGAACGGGTTCGCCTATCATGTCTATGGCGTGTGGCATAGAAAGGTGGCAGAGATCGGGAAAATGAGTCGTTTAACCGCCTCGGTTCTTCTCTGGCGCACCGTACCTCAAGCAAGCATCGAAAGGTCAGAGGAGTATCTGAACAAAGCGATATCCTTGAACCCCAGAGTCATTGTCCACCGCCTCGAGCTCGCCAAGACCTTGCTTGTCATGAATAAGCCGCAACAGGCGCGGACGAACCTACAGCCGATATTTGACCTTCCCGTGCAATTCTCTGACGACGGGCGCCACAAAAAGGAAGCCCGGCAGCTTCTCCAGGAGATCAACGGTCGCTGAAAGAAGGGAATCGATCCGGCGAGAAATTTAAGACCATGGCGCGCCTTGGGCGCGGCTAGGCAACTCTCCTCGCCTGGGCCAATGACGCCCGTACCGGCGTCAAAAATGAGCCGATGTCCTCCGACCTGGACATCGATGCAGGAAGTATGGCCCCCGAGATGAGCGTCGCCCGATTGAAAGTAGGATATAGCTTCCCCGCACGCCCGAGAAATCAACCTGAAACAAGGCTTGTGGTTCGCGCATCAATCCAATGCCGCCAGTCCGCCATCCGTTTTACATGCGTACACGTTAGGATCAAACTCCGGGATGGGATAGAGGCGATTGCGAACGAAGAGCTTAGCTCTGACGTATTTTGTGTTGGCCAATGACCTGCTACGGAGCCTATGGGAAGGGCACAAAATAGCCCATCGGGAGTTCAGCGGTAACCACAATCCACGCAGGGCGTCGATTGACATTCGACGGTCACTGGGATAGGGAGCGAGCTGTTGGGGCTAGAGAGCGGAAACCCTTTTAGTCAAAGAAGCAACCATGAAAGCTATAGTCAAGACCACAATGGGGTTGGGCATTTTGATGCTTACCGCACTGATTCATTGGACTTCAGCTGTTGCGCAGGAGACAGCGAGCCAAGTCCTGGCGAAGCTAAGCAAGCTGCCACCGGACAAGCGGCAGCAAGTGCTCGCGGAAAAGGCCAAGGCGGAAGGGGAGGTAACGTTCTACAGCTCCTTGCAGGCAGCGCAAATAGATCCATTTGTTAGAGTTTTTAATAAGCGTTATCCGTTTATCAAAGTTAACACCTATCGGGCGTCCGGACAGAAGCAGATCATAAAAATCCAGACGGAACTCAAAGCAAACAGAAACACCGCCGATGTTATTAACGGCGGCGCTGAACAGGCGGCTTCGATCAAGTCGATCGGAGCCCTGGATGCGTATCACTCGCCGCAGCGCGAATTCTATCCGGCTGAGTTCAAAGACAAGGAAGGCTACTTCACTTCATTCTATATCACGACGATGGTCCTGGGGTATAACACCAATCTGGTCAAGCACAATGAGGCTCCCAAAATCTACGAAGACCTTCTAAACCCAAAGTGGAAAGGCAATATGTTTCTAGACGATGAAGCATTTGAGTGGTTCGCTGTTCTCCTTAGACACTACGGGAGAGAAAAAGGTCTGCAGTTCATGAAAAGGCTTGCGCAACAGGATCTTTCGATGCAGCGAGGGAGAACCGGCCAGACACAATTGCTGGTAGCGGGGGAGCGAGCGATAGGTATTTACCTCTCGGGTCACACGGTGCTCGATCTCAAGGATAAAGGCGCTCCGCTCGGCTGGGTCGCCCTGGATCCGTACTTTGCCCAGGCGAATATGCTTATGCTGGCGCGCCACGCGCCTCATCCCCATGCGGCGGCGCTTTTTATGGACTGGGCACTTTCTGAAGAAGGGCAAGCGATGATTACTACTTTTGGCCGTGTTGTGGCGCGCAACGGCGTGAAACAGAGGTTCCCCGAGCTGATGGAGAAAAAAAGCAGTTTGGTGGACACGGACATGATTGGTCCGATTCTGTCGCAGACCTCGAAAGAATTCCGCGAGATCTTTCTGCCGAACCGCTAACGGCTTCGGATTAATTCTACAGTGCTCCTGCGGCGCTTGGCGCGGGAGCACTGTAAGGTCCCTTCTCGTTCCCCTGCCTCTCAGCCGGCCACGTATCGCACCTCTCTATGACCTCCCGCTTGGAACGAACACTCGCGCCGCTTCGGTTTTAGGACTTATCGGCGGCGGGATCGGCTATTTGATGAGCACCAATTTTCGGACTTGTCAGCATCAAGAGGCGTCGGCGATCGGTTTTGGTTCTGATGGTTCTGGTCAGGTGGGTTGACTACGGCAGCTACCGCTTGCGGAAACTGATGGTATGAAGGCTGGCTAAAGTAATGATGCGCCGTCATTACCGCCGAGTCGGGTTGCAGTACCCGAGGGCCGCAATCCCGGAGATAAAAGGCGAATCCGCGCGCTTCTACTTCTTGGCACGAAAATGGGGTATTCTTATACCGGTGCCCGGAGGGCGAAAGTCTTCAGCTCGGCGTTGAATCGGAGGATCCTATGTTGTCCAATAAGGTTAACGAGATTATGAGTACGGAGCTGATCATGGCGGAGGCCACGCGCTCGATTTTCGAGGTCATGCAGTTGATGGTGGAGAACGATGTGGGTCGGATTGTGATTGCTGAAAACCACTCGCCCGCGGGAATTTTCACTGAGACGGACGTTTTGCGGCGCGTGGTCAGCAAGAATCTCGACAGCAAAAAGACTCCCGTGAAAAAAGTTATGACGGCGCCGATTCAAAGCGTTCCGCAGGATACGCATCTCGTCGAGGCGCTGGGGAAAATGTACAAAGGGAAGTTCCGTCTCCTGCCGGTTGTGAACGCCGAGGGAACGCTTGTAGGAATCGTCTCGATGCGCCGCATCCTGCAGCTTGCCGTCGAGGCGGGACGTGGACTGGCGGAAACTCGAACGGTCGGCAGCATCATGTCACGGCATGTGACGGCGGTGGATACCGCCGCGTCGATTTCCGATGTGATTGCCCTGATGATCAAAAAAAACACAGTTTCGGCCGTGGTCCTGAGCCAAGGAGCGCCCGTGGGAATTTTTACAGAGCGCGATGTCTTAACCCGGGTGGCCGTCAAAGATGTGGATGGAAAACGCACACCGGTTGCTAACGTGATGACGGGCAAACTGATCAGCGCTTCGGATAAAGCGCTTGTCGGTGAAGTCTTGGAAAAAATGTACCGGGGGGATTTTCGCAACATGCCCATTCGCGGCGATAAGGGCGAGCTCGTGGGAATCGTATCGATGGCAGATGTGCTCAAGTTTGCCCGGGCTTTGGACGTTGATGAGACCGTGCGAAGATCGTGGAGAGAAATCGAAGAGTTCTGGGATTCCGAAGACCAGTATACTCCGGGATAAAGGCGCGATTTCTTGTTTTTTTCAACGATTATGCTAGCTTGAGGAGCTGTTGAACAATCCCCCCAAACGTTGAGGAGAATACCCGGTACAATATGGAGACATCTAAAATCAACGATCTGAACATCTGTGTGGCGACTGAAAATGGCTCTGGCAGCGCCTCGTCGAATAACATCCTGTTTAAGGCGATCTTCAAGATGGGGATACCCTGTTCTTCGAAAAATATGTTCCCGTCGAACATTCAGGGCTTGCCCACCTGGTACCAGATTCGGGCTTCCGCGGAGGGATACTTCGGACGTAAAGACGTCATTGACGTGATGGTGATGTTCAACGACGCAACCGCTGCCAAGGACATTTACCGGGTTCGAAATGGAGGCGTGATTATCTACGACGATTCAACACCTCTCGGGCCTAGCTTGAAAAGGGAAGGCGTCCAGTACGTCGGAGTGCCCGCCAACAAGCTGGTGCAAAAACTTGTGCCGGCCTCGCCGCTAAGAGCCAAACAGCGCAATATGATTTACGTCGGAGCCGTGGCCTATCTGTTTGGCATTGATATGGACGTTATCAGAGAGGTCTTGCAGGACACCTTTGGCAACAAGCCGGCGGTCATTGAATCTAATCTTATCTGCATCGACGCCGGTTACCAGTACATGAGCGAAAAGGGATACACACAGAATATCGCTCGGTTGCAAGTCATTCCTGACGGCAATAAGGGAAAAATTATAACGGAAGGTAATACCGCCTGTGCCCTGGGAGCGATTTACGGCGGGGCCTCGGTAATTTCCTGGTACCCCATTACTCCTTCGAGTTCGTTAGCGGAAGCAATCGAGCACTACATGCCCCGGCTGCGCAAGAAACGGGACGGCAAGGCGACCTATGCGATCGTCCAAGCGGAAGATGAAATTGCCGCCGCGGGCATGGTTGTGGGCGCGGGGTGGGCCGGAGTCCGGGCCATGACTTCGACATCCGGGCCTGGGGTTTCATTAATGAGTGAAACTATCGGCCTCGCCTATTATGCGGAAATCCCGTGCGTGTTCTTTATTATCCAACGGGGCGGGCCGTCCACGGGACTTCCGACTCGTACCCAACAAGCGGATATCCAACTCATGTATTATTGCTCCCACGGGGATACCCGGCATCTCATTTTGATCCCGCACGACATGAACTCTTGTTTCGACCTGTCGCGGCGAAGCTTCGACTTCGCCGAACGGTTTCAGACTCCGGTCTTTGTTATGATGGATCTCGACCTCGGGATGAATCTTTGGTCTTCAGATCCCTTGAAGCTGGAAAAAGAGGCCTTTGACCGGGGTAAAGTCCTGACCGCCGAACAACTGGATCAGTGGGAGAAACAGGGCAAGAAATTCCGCCGCTATTTTGATGCTGACGGTGATGCGATTCCGTGCAGAACTATCCCGGGCAATCCGCACCCTCGCGCGTCCTATTTTGCTCGGGGCTCCGGCCATGATGCCGACGCGCGCTATTCGGAAGACGAGAACGACTACAAGTATATACTGGATCGCCTGCGCAGGAAGTTAGAGACGGCCCGGAAGCACGTGCCTAAACCTATTGTGGAGATGCAAGACGGGGTTAAAACCGGCATTATTTGTTTCGGTTCAAGCTATGAGCCGGTGCGCGAAGCTCGAGATCGGCTGCGGGCCGCTAGTCTAAAGACCAATCATTTGCTTTTGCGCGCTTTGCCGCTAAGGACGGAGGTTCGCGATTTTATTGCGGCTCACGACATTGTTTATCTTGTCGAGCAGAACCGCGACGGACAGATGGCATCGATTGTTAAGGATGAGTGGCCGGAGTTGGGGGCCAGAATCGTAAGCGTTCTCGTTTACAACGGGCTTCCTGCGACGCCCTTAGAAGTGTGCCGGCAAATTCAACAGCATCAGGAAAGTCTAAAGGGGGTAGGAGAATGGCAGGAGAAAAAGTTAATCGCCTCAATCTAACGGAAAAAGACTACGAAGGAGCCCCGTCCACCATGTGCAGGGGCTGCGGGCACGATGCCATCTCGGCATCGGTCATGCGCGCGTTTTATGCGAGCAGCATTGACCCCCGCAAGGTCATCAAGATGAGCGGAATCGGCTGCTCTTCCAAGACACCGGCCTACTTTATGAGTCAGTCATTTGGATTCAACGCGGTCCACGGAAGAATGTCCGCCGTGACAACCGGGGCGAATCTCGCCAACCATGCATTGGTTCCGATCGGGATTTCCGGCGACGGCGACACGGGCGCGATCGGATTGGGCAACTTCTGCCACATGATGCGACGCAATGTGAATATTACCTATATTATCGAAGACAACGGCGTTTACGGCCTGACTAAAGGACAATTTTCCGCCACCGCGGACAAAGGCACCGTCATGAAGGGGGGCAAGGTCAACGATACTCCCGCCATCGACCTGGCGGAGCTTGCGATCACACTCGGGGCCACTTATGTTGCGCGCAGTTTTTCCGGCGATCGCAAACAGCTTTCGCCACTCATCCAAGGCGCCATTGCCCACAAAGGGAGCGCCATTTTGGATGTGTTGAGCCCATGCGTGACATTTAATAACCACGAAGGCTCCACCAAAAGTCTGAAGTACATCAAGGAGCATCTCGATCCGGTTCATGATATCGACTTCATCCCTCCCTTCGAGAATATCGAGGTCGATTATGAGGAGGGAACGGATCAAGAAGTGGAGATGCACGATGGCTCGCGCATTATCCTGCACAAGCTTGGACGCAACTACGACCCAACCAATAAAATGACTGCCCTGCAAGCCATTCACGCCGCCAGCGCCGAGGGAAAATTCTTGACCGGCCTGATCTATTATGATCCCAGCCGTATGGAGTTCGCCGAGGAAATGAATCTCTGCGACACCCCGCTCGCCGAGCTGGGTCAGGACGTTCTCCAGCCGTCAGTCGAAGATCTCGAGAGAATCAACGCGCAACTCATGAAATAGACGCTGATCTAGCGATCAGCGATTCAAGGGGTTCAAAACGCTTAAATCGTTCAAAGCTACCGAATTGAACGCCTTGAACTCATGGAACGTTTTGAACTGTTGCGTTCAGTGATCGTGCCTCTGCTGAAGCCCGCCGTGGCCCAGCGCGAGGATATCTGAGCGCTTGACCTTTTCACCCGCCATGAGCCGAGGGAGGAGAAAATCCAGAGCTGTGACAGGATCGTGCAGGACGCAGCCGGAAAGTCCCAAGATGGGCGTCTCTTTCAGGTAGGCCATGAGAAACATCGACCCCGGCAATATGGGGAATCCATGGCATTCGACGTTGGCGCCGCTACGCCGGACGCCTTCCGGCGATTGATCATCGGGATCCACTGACATGCCGCCACTCACCAAAATCAGCTCGGCCCCAGCTCGCTGGGAATCCTTAATATGCCCGGCGATTACGTCGGGGTCATCCGGCGCGAGTTTGGCGTTCTCCAATTCCGTTCCCATTTCGGAAAGTTTCCGCCGCACAATGGGCTCGAAACCGTCTTTGATTCGACCCGTAAAGACTTCACTCCCGGTCACAATCAAGTGCACGCTTCGCGAGGGAACGGGTCGAATCGTCACGATCGGCTTGTCTTTGCAGAGCGCTTCGGCGTTCTTGATCAACTCCTCTTTGACGACGACGGGGATGGTTCGGGTACCGGCGACCACATCTCCGTTGCGCGTGTAGCGGTTGGAAGGTACGGTGGCCAGAATCAGATCTCCGAGCGCGTTGAATTGGTAAAGTAGCTCCGTGTCAATTTTTAGGAGACCCGAGATATCTGCAACCAGATTGACTCGCCCTTCGACCGGCTCGGTCAACTTAAGATTTGGTCCCGCCGCCGCTTGAGCCAATCTTCGCGCCGCATCCTCTTCGTGAAGTTCGCCCGGCTCAAGTTCCATCACATAGAGATTGCGCTTGCCGACATCCAAGAGTTTGGAAATGTCTTCAGCTCGAACAATATGTCCCCGGCGAAACGCGGGCCCTTTGTGTTTGCCCGGAACGATCTCCGTAATATCATGTGCCAGGGCCATTCCGACGGCTTGTTCTACTGGGATGACTTTTAGCATTGAATTTAGTTGCCTCCGCAATTTTATCGTATAGTTTAGCGCGGACGATTTCTATTCTACTCAGCGCAAATATGCTTTGTCCAGGGTACCTCGCTCGCCCGCTTTTTATGGTCGGATAGCAACAATATGGGTTTCGGCTTTGCCATGGCCAGTAGTTAATTGACACTCGCGTCCAGTCAAAAGGAAAGAAAAATAAGACTTACCAGAACGGCTCGCGGGCCAGTCGATAAGCCTGCTTTGTCTGTCCACACTGCACAAACCAAAATTGGCCTCCGGCCGCTCACCGGGTACTTTCTGAGGCTGGGCACAATCGGGTTCGGTGGACCCGTCGCGTTGGTAGGCTTCATGCATAGAGACCTCGTTGAGCAACGACGCTGGATCACGGAGGATACCTACAAGCTGTCTCTGGCGCTTGCCCAGATGCCGGGACCGCTCGCGGCGCAAGTTGCCACCGCGATTGGCTATTTCGAGGAGGGCGTCCTGGGCGCAACCTTCGCCGGCCTGGCATTCGTGCTGCCTTCGTTTCTGATGGTGGTTGGCATTTCCCTAGCCTACGTTGCATATGGCGGGCTGTGGTGGATGCAAGCCCTTTTCTACGCGATCGGCGCAACGGTCATCGCCATCATAGCTATCGCTGCTTACAAGCTCGCGCGGAGCACCAACGGGCGCGATCCGCTGCTGTGGGGGTATATTCGCGCTGCTTACGGTGGTGACGGTGTGGGCCCAGGCCGAGCTGGCGGAGTTCTTTATTCTTGCGGGGCTGGTGGTTCTCCTTATTCGGGCGTGGCCAGGCTGGAAACG